>CACYGL010000001.1 GCA_902773995.1 uncultured Coriobacteriaceae bacterium
GCGCTAAGCGGCATGCCTTGCCGAACATGAAAACTCGCAGTGCCAGGCCTGAAAGTTTTGCGTGCCACCCATGAAACTACGGTCTTGACGAAAACACCCTGTGGGCGAGTCGCGGCGTCGGGCCGCTGCGCGTGCCGCAAGGGAGCGGGAAGAGGTGCTTGCGCCTTGCGTCGGACTCGCTTTGGATGGCGGTCGGGTCGGCTGCCATGGCAGGAGCATCGCGGGCATGCTCCGAAGCCGGCACGCTACGATTCCGAAGTGCATTGGCTGCGCCGGATCTGAAAGGCAAAAATTAGGCGGAGGCGCTTGCGCGTCCCCGCCACATAAAACCCTCTCGGGTTTTGCGATCTGTACTCATTTTACCCCTTCAGAACCTGCGGTCAGTCAAACTCGCAAGGAAGGCTCACCAAACTGAGCGGTCTTGCCACAGGGACCGCGAGTCCGGCTGCCATGGCGACGTCGAGGCTGGTCTTCTCCCATGCAATGACGTCCGCCAAGGATCCTGGCATGAGGGAAGAGCTTGCGGTCGGTAGCCACGAGGCCTACTGCAGCTTTGTCTCGGCCAATGCTCGCGAAGGAGCCGCATGGATGCCGCGGAGAGAGAAGCGCAGTGGAGGGACGATGAACGGGGAGTAACCGCTTACCCTCCCCTCTGCCATCAGGTGGGGCAGAAGCGAGCGCATTGTTCAAATGCTTGGATTAGACCTGTTTGTCGAGAGGAGGTGCCGTGGTTAGCCTCGAAGTTCTTCGCATTGAAGGGACGCGGGCAGTTCGGGTTGGCACGATCGAGCGAAGGGAGAGGGGGCAGGAATCCTGTGCATACTCGGAGTCCTATCTGGAGCGTTCGGATGCTCCGCTTTCGCAGTCCCCTCCACTTGAAAGAAGAAAGGGCGAGAGGACCCAGGTGCATTTAATGGGTGTGGCGACGTCCCACTAGGCTCCTCAAGGCCATGTCACCGACGTCTCGGACGGTCGAATTATGGTGGGCGTCATCATGCTTTCCTGCTCGGGGAACTTCGTCATGACGTTCACGCCGAGGATAGTACTCGAGGACCTGGCTTGCGTACGAGGAAGACGATGCTACGGGACTGGTTATGCAATTAACCACGAGATTACGCGATTAACCTATCGTAAGCGAGGTGTCCTTCGCGTAGCATTTTTCTAGATACGAAAGGGAGAAATGCTATGGCAGATAAGATCTTTATCCACAAAGTGTTACGCATATCCATACCGGTGGCACTGCAGTCCATGCTGCAGTTTTCCTTCTCCATGGTCGATCAGATCATGGTCGGCCAGCTGGGGGACAACGCAATAGCTGCGGTAGAAATTGCTGGTAAGCCCGGCTTCATCTACGAGTTTGTCATTGGGGGAATATGCACGATCACGGGCATCATGATCTCGCAGTACATAGGCAACTACAACAGGGAAGCGGAGGAGAAAAGCATCTGCGTCAACTTCCTGGCGGTTGTCATCACCGGCCTTGCGTTCTTCTCCGCCTTTGGCCTTCTTCGCCATCAGTTTGTTGGTATGTTTACGACAGAGGGGCAGGTAATCAAAGAAGGCAGCAATTACCTTGGGATAATCTGCTGGACATTCATTCCGCTCGGAATATGCAACATATTCGGGACAGCCCTTCGATGCCGGGATAGATCTACCTGGCCGCTCTATATCGGCATCTTCTCGGCGCAGCTCAATACAGCCCTGAATTACTGCCTGATATTCGGGAATCTTGGTGCGCCGCGCCTTGGAGTCGAAGGCGCTGCCTACGCGAGCGTAATCTCCCAGGTGGTGGGGGCGCTTGTTTCTGCCCTGTGCTTTTTCAGGCTATACGGGCGGATTCGCATTTCTATTAGCCTCGGGAAGAAGGGATACTCGCAGTACTTTCTGATGCTGCTGCCAATCGTTGCCAACGAGCTCCTCTGGTCAGTCGGACAAAGCGTCAACACCTACGTTTATGGACACATGGGCACGAGCGAACTCGCGGGGATGTCATTGACGGGGGCCGTTCAGGGCTTGACCATGGGGGCATTGGGCGGCCTGTCTCAGGCAGCTGGGATTCTGATTGGCAAGAGGCTCGGCAGCAATGAGTACGACGAGGCTTATCAGGAATCCAAGAGGCTGTGCAGTCTTGGGCTTGCGGGATCTCTGGTCCTATCGCTCCTGTTGATCATGGTGAGAGGCCCCTATGTCCAGCTGTTCAACGTATCAGATGCCGTCCGCGGGATCGGCTCGGACATCTTGGTGGCCTTTGCGATCCTGATGCCGGTGAAGGTTCAGAATATGATTCTGGGCGGAGGAATCATAAGGAGCGGGGGAAAGACAAAGTATGTCATGCTGATAGACATGGCGGGCACCTGGCTGATCGGCGTTCCGCTGGCCTTTCTCACGGGACTGTATTTCAGGCTACCGATCGTCTGGGTCTACTTCATTCTCTCGCAAGAAGAGCTCGTGCGACTTATCGTATCTGTCTATCTGTTCCGAAGCAGAAGGTGGATGCATACACTTCGATGAGTGAGGGCGACTATGTGGGACGAGAAGAAGGTCCGGATTGTTGATATTGCGGATGAGCTCGGCGTCAGCACGGCCACCGTCTCCAATGTCATTCACGGGAAAACGAAGAAGATTTCTGACGCAACAGTCAAACGAGTGCAGGAGAAGCTCGTTGAGCGGGGATACATCCCGAATATGGCAGCGACGCTTCTGGCGCAGAACAATTCGAGAATTGTCGGCGTGGTTGTCAACGACCACCCAAAGTACGAGGGGCGCGTCCTAGAAGACTCGTTCGTCAGCAGCGCGGTCAATGCGCTGTCGGATGCGCTGGAGACCCACGGCTACTTCCTCATGCTGAAAAAGACAAGCAGGATACTGGACATCATCCCCTTCGCATCCA
Source organism: uncultured Coriobacteriaceae bacterium (assembly GCA_902773995.1). GTDB lineage: Bacteria > Actinomycetota > Coriobacteriia > Coriobacteriales > Atopobiaceae > Tractidigestivibacter. Next base: position 2,891 of record CACYGL010000001.1, read on the forward strand.
TGTGGAACATGGACGGAATGGTACTCATGGGCTTCTGCGAGGACGAGTACCAGAAACTCCGAGACCGCATCAGGATTCCGTTCGTCGTGTACGACGGCTTCTTTCAGAATGACAGGAACATCTGCAACCTGATGCTGGATGATTGCGACGGGGGAAGGCAGGTCGGTGCGTTTTTCAGGGAACACAGCCGGAAGAACGTGGCGTTCATCGCTGACAATGCCCTGCAGCCTGATTACGACAGGTTTGAGGGTCTTTGCTCCGGGTATGGCAGGAGGGTGGAGTATCTTGAGGTGCCCATGAGCAGGAGGAAAAGGCAAGAGTTTTATCGGAACGCCCTGCCGGTTCTGCGGGACCTTGATGCGGTGTTTGCCGCCTCGGACTACTATGCGGCCGAAATAATGAACTTCCTGGTCCGCGAGGGGATACGTGTCCCAGAGGACGTTTGGGTTGTGGGGTTTGACGACACGGAGCTGTGCAGAAACGTCGTGCCGCAACTATCGTCCGTGCGGCAGGATGTGGCTTTGCGCGCGCGAAAGGCCGTGGAGTACCTGGAGCAGATGAAGGCAGACAGAAGCTTTTCTGTGACAGAGAAGATCCCGGTGCAGTTCGTTCCACGGATGAGCTGCGGAAAGGTTTAAAGCCCCGTTTCCTCTCGTGCGATTGGAAGTATTCGACCCGTGCTGCACATAATTTGCGGTTGACTGCCTTTTTCGCGGGTTCCGCTTAGTATCACCTATCAGGTGTCATTTATCTGCCTGCGGCTTCGGAAAAAGTTAGAGTCCCCGTACTCGGCGATTTGCCCAAAATGGGCAGTCAACCGCAAATCTTGGGCGGGGGCGCCGCGATTCGGGGGGGAGCGCGGGGCCGAGAGGGAGCACCCCTTGGCCTCAGAGCACGATCGCCAGCATGATGCACAGCTGCGAGATGGCGTTCACCGCCTGCTCCCGCCAGTTGGCCTTCGCGTCGCGGCCGTCCAGGTTGCGGGCAAACCAGCCCATGAGGGACATCCCCGCCAGCCCCGCGACGAGAAACGCCAGCGAGGGCATGGCCGTCACGTGGGTCAGGACAGAGGCGGGCGACCACTTGGCGCGGTCGACCGCGAGCGACGCGAGCGCAAGCGCAAAGCCCACGGGCATCAGGTAGCGCAGCTGCCGGTTGAGGAAGCGCACGTCTCTTCTCGCCAGCGACAGCACGAGCTTCCAGCACACCTTGAGCGCACCGGCAAGCACAACCAGCGCGACCCCAACGCGGAACAGCGCGCTGTCAAACCGCGTCGCCAGGACGCCCGCCCCCACACAGAAGAACGCCACGGGCAGGCAGTCCATGAGGGCCATTGAGAGCGTGAAGCCCTCCGGGATGGAATCGCTCTGTTCGGCTCCGCGGAAACTCATGCGACCAGCCACGTGTGCTCCTTCACGGAATAGAGGGGTACGAACGGGATTATGATTGGTGTCGCGGACTTGTACTTCTGGTACTCCGGGTTGTCTCCGTAGTTCTTGTCCTGCCTAATCTCCAGGCGGCGCGCCCCGCCAAACATGACGTAAATGATGCCCAGATAGCCGAGGATGGCGCAGATCCATTGAGCGGCGTTGGCGTACACGGAGAGCCCGGAGACAAAGACGCCGGTCCAGAAGACCATCTCGCCAAAGTAGTTGGGGCATCTCACCAGGCGGAAGAGGCCGGTGTCAACAAAGCGCCTGGGGTTTGCCTTCTTCGCGCGGTTCTTCTGCAGGTCGGCCGTGGTCTCCAGGGCGAGTCCCGCGGCAGAAATCAGCAGGCCAACAATGCAGAGGACATCGGTACCGCGGTCGCCTTCCAGGCGGAACAGGATGGGCGACGTCTGCAGCACATAGAGCAGCGAGGCAGAGACCCAGATGCCCACCTTGGCTACGGCTGACACGCCCTCGTTGGACTTGACCTCGCCCTTCATGCGACGGTTGTAGGCGGTCTTAACGTCGCGGTAGATAAGGTACCCAGCAAGCCGACATCCGTAGACAACGAGCAGGACGCACTGGAGCGCGGTTCCCACGGTGAGGGAGCCACCGTACATCACCAGGAGGCCAATGCCAATAAGGGCGATGGCCGCTCCATAGCCTATGGAGATGAACCACACATACTTGTGGAATCCGCAAGAGCTGGCGACAAGCGCCAGGACGAGAAGGATGAGAAAGACGTTCATGCTGGTACCTCGGGTTTTGACGATGACACTGGAAGGACGGGCAGGTGCCGCCTGTGAGAGAGACGCACGCCTCGGCAGGCGAAGGAGCCCTCACCATTCTAGGGTCATTTTTTCCGTCGTGCGGCATCTCATACCGCTCCGCTATTCCCGATTGGCTCCCCGGGGCCATCATTATTAAGCTGTTTCGCTTTGGCCAGAGGGCTTGAACGTCTGTTTGTTTTCTCTCTTCTCAATGCATAGCCACGTTATAATACTTGTTCTTTTTTCGTTTTGCGTATTAGTGTGTTCCAACTACTTGGTGTAGAAGCTGAAAAGCTCATGGGGGGATAACGGAAAGGATTTACAGATGAGAAAAAGCTCTGCTAATTCTTGAGCGCCTTGCTTGTCTTCAGCACGTGCATGCCGGGAGGAACGGTCCGGACGTTCGCTGATGACGGAGGCACTCCATCCGCTGTGGTGGAGAGCTCTGACAATGACAATGACCAGGACAAGGCAGACAATTCCGCCACGACAGGTGCCCAGGACTCCACTTCACCCGACACTTCTGTCTCCGACGGGGAGACTCAGGGTGGTGCTGCTGCCGCCAACACGACCGGCGCTGTTGCGAGCGCTGCCCCAAGCCTCGCTCCCGCGTCTCTTACAGCACGCGTAAATGGGAAATCCCGATGCAGACGCCGTGTCTGGCACTGCATCGGGATTATTTCTTAAAGTATATATGTATTGCAGTTGCATATCGCTCACACGTTGTGCTGGCTCTCCTAGTACAGCACCTTGCGAATCATGGCGACAAGAGCCTTGCAGTCGCCCCGGCCAAGGACCAGGAGGGATATTAGTTGCTGGGTCACAAGCTCAGCGAGACCCTCCTTTGTCAAGCCGCCATCGAACGCATCCTCGCGCACTCCGTTATCGGACTCAAGCGCGCTGAGCATGCTGCTCTCAAGCCGCCCAATGAAGGTTTGCATCATTTCTTTTCCCTCGAAGCGTTGGTCTCGCTCTTTGGTAAGGCCAAGCACGTGGGCGGGGAGAAACCCTGGATACCGGGCCATGCCCGCTTGCGCGCCTTGGAAGGCCCTCTCGACGTGTGAGGCGAAGTCCTTCTCGTCACGCTTGCCCTTCCCGGCATCAAAGCTGAGAATGTCCGACCAAACGTCTGCCGTGACAGCTAGAGCCAGGGCATCTTTCCCCGGGAAGTAGTTGTAAAGGGTTCCGGGAGCCACGCCGCAGGCGGAGGCAACGGAACGTACATTGACGCCAGCGAGCCCTCGCTCCCTAACGATTGCGCGGCATGCCTCCAAAATGGTCTCTCTCGACGTTGACCGGGGGTTCATTGCAAGCTCCTACAGCACGTTGAGAAGTGAGAGACCCATCCAGATAATCCACATGTACATCACCGTCTTGGGAAGCATGAGTGCCCCAACTGCGGGCTTGCGCTTGGCGAGGAAGGTGACGGGAAGGTAGAACCCAAAACTGAGCGCGATGGCGATGCACATGCGCCAGAGGCCGTACCCGCCAGTGTTACCCGAGATGGCGAATAGAGCAATTACAAGGATTCCGGTGATGGCAAAGGGGATGTTTCTGTAGAGGGACCAACGCAGGTTCTCCTTGTTCGAAAACCAATCGTTCTGCGGGAAGAAGCAAATCACAATCCTCATGGCTGCGGTGAGGAAGATTAGTGCGGGAATGGCGGGGGAGGCCTCGATTGTCGGGAATATCTGCCTCCAGATGAAGTAGAGCAGCACGTAGAACACCGTCATGGTCACAGAGGTTATTGCGGTGCCCATACCGAGCTTGCGCTGCGTGTCATCCTGGACGCCACAGAGGTGCATCTGGACTCTGGGGAGAAGGTGGAACGCGTCTCCGCCGCCAAGGCAGAGGGTGAGCGCTCCGTAGAGGAGGAAGACGGGCCGACCGTTGGCCTGAGTGAAGAAGATGATTGCTGCGACAAGGTCGTAGATGAGGTACGCGATGTCAAAGAAGCTCTCGCCGATGCGCATGCCACGTGGCATGGATTCTTGTTTTGAAATTGTCTTCGAGTTACTCATTGCGGTCCCCTCCAACGATTGGCGGGCTTGCCCACCGGGTGTATGACGTCAACGTGAACAGCGTTCATGTTGAAATCGGACATCGCGGGAGTCAAGCGGGGAAGAGCCGCGGGCATCCGAATGCCACAATTGGACTGGAAAGACTGCATCCGTGTCCCTAAACGCACTACATCCGCTAACCAAATTGTCTTAATTGTGTCGCGGCCCTTTGCCATAATGTGGATACCTGATGGGCCTGAACAAATCCCGTCGCCCCGTTCGGCGCACCGCCTTTGGTAACGGGGGTCGTTTGGGAGAACTTGCCTGGGCAGAAAGGAAGTGCTTGCCATGTCACTGTTTCACAGCGATAACCCCAAGGAGGAGCAGCATAGCGGCATCCTGGGTGCCTTCTCGGTAGATAACATCAAATGGGAGCCAGAGGATGTCGAAGGCGCGTCTCTAGTTGCGTTTCGGTATCCGTATGAGGACTTCCCCAATGGCTCGTATCTCCAGGTGGCCCAGTCTCAGATGGCTGTCTTTACCAATAACCTTGGTGCAGACAGCTCCTCCGACGGCTCTGCAGGTCAAAACTCGCAGGTAAGCGTTTTCGTGGGGCCCTGCAAGATCAAGCTCGACACGGGCGATAGCCGTTTCGCGCCGTTCCGCAACGTGACACACTCACTTACGGGTGGATCGTCCGCATTCCACTCCGTTGTCTATTTCATCAACACCAACTATATGAACGAGCTTCGATGGGGGACAACAGACCCTATCCTTGTGCAGGACCCCGAGGAAGAGGTTAACGTTCACGTTCGCGCTTACGGCCTCTTTGGCGCGCACATCGAACAGAACGATTCCGGACTTGCGCCAATCCAGGCACGCAAGTTTCTCGTGAAGGTCGTTGGCACGAGGGGCCAGTACTCCCAAGAAGAGCTCACGTCGTTCATGCGTGCCAAGATCTTGGAGTATGTGCCAGACCTTCTCGCCAACGCCATTACCGAGGAGAACATCCCCATTCTCAAGATCTCTGCCCACCTGAGCGACTTCTCCAACGTCATGAAGGACAAACTCGTCGACTACTTCGACGCCTTTGGCCTTACGTTGGATAATTTCTCGTTCAACAGCATCAAACCCTTCGAAGAAGATCTTGCTGCCATCAATGAGATGAAGATTCAGCGCAAGAGGAGCATCCTCGAGGCGCAGGGCAACGCCGCGCAGATGGATATCGAGTCCGAGGCGCTTGCTCGCAAGCGTGCCCGCGAGGGGTACTCCTACCAACAGGAGCGCGGTATGGACGTCATGCAGGCGGCGGCCTCCAACGAGGGCGGTGGTTCAGCTCAGTTCGTTGGCGCCGGCATGGGACTTGGCATGGGCGTTGGCATGGGAGGTGCCATGGGCGTGGGATTCGCCAACCTCGCAAGCGAGACCATTGGTGCCGCCTCGGGCGTGTCCGGCAACGGTGCAGGCTCGGACCGATCTGCTGGCGCTGGCCCCGCGTCCGTCGGCGCCGAGGGGTCGCAGGCGATCTGTCCCAAGTGCGGTCACGCAAACCCTGCCGGGGCGAAGTTCTGCCTTGAGTGCGGGAGCAAGCTTGAGAGCGGGCGAGTCTGCCCTTCGTGTGGCAAGGTCAACCCTTCTAACGCCAAGTTCTGCCTTGAGTGCGGAACAAGGCTTGTAAGCCCTACCTGTCCTAAGTGCGGTGCGCAGCTCCCCGAGGGCACCAAGTTCTGCCCCAACTGCGGTGCTCAGATTCAGTAAGGAGGCATGGTCATGAGCGAGTCCACTAAGCGAGTAATCATTGGCGAGGCAATCGCCGAGGTGGCATGGTTCATCGTCATGCTCACCGCCATTGGCATCTTCACGAATCCCATCGTTTTTGTCGTCTCCATCATGTTTGGCGTGCTGGCGTTTGTGGCATCGGCGGTGTCTGTTCTTTTCAACGACCGTGAGCTGCGTGCCTCCGGCGCTCTGGTCGAGGTGAGGTCGCTCCCCATCACGGTGTCCCTTGCGTATTTTGTCGCCGCCCTCGTTGCCAACACATTCTTTTGCGTGTGGTCCGCTGTCTTGCTTGACGCGACTGCCCCCATTGTGGTGAACGTCGTCCTTCTCGCGCTCCTGGTCGTCATTAGGATGGGCGCGGCCTCGTATCAGCGCGTTGCCGAGCAGAACGTCGAGAAGGTCTCTGCCAACGTTGCGGGTACTTCTTCCATAGGACAGGAGATTTCTCTCCTGCTTTCACAGGCGGAGAACCCTGAGGTCAAGAGCGAGCTCCACAAGCTCAAGGAGGAGTTTGACTTTAGCCCGAGTGTTTCTGGGGCTAACGCGCGCATAGTCGAGCAGGAGTTTCTCTCCGTGCTCTCTGCCGTTGAAGCCTCCATGGCGCGGGGTGACACGCCAGAGGCGACGCTTGCCCTTGTCAAGAAGGCAGAGGGTGTCTGGAAGAAGCGCAATGCCGCCATGCAAGCACGGTAAGTCCGGGGGTGTGAATAGTGGAAGTGCAAGGACTTTCCTGCCATGGCTGCGGAAGCACGGATGTCGAATTTGATCCCAAGACCCGCAAGATTCACTGCAACCAGTGCGGGCGCGAGGAGTACTACTCTCGAGCGCAGCTTGGAGCAACGGGGAAGGTGGCGTTTGCAAAGGACAACGCCATCCAGTTCTTCAAGGAGGGAAACTGGTCAAGTGCCTGCAAGTTTGCCAACGATGTGCTCAACACCATGCAGGACAACGCTTCCGCGCTTTTTATAGTTGCCTACTGCGATGAGTTTCAAGATGGGCGGAGCGGCGCAATTGATGAGTTCTTCGGTAAGGTGAGCCTCATGGCCTTGGAGTACGATGAGGTATGCGACCTCATCGACCTTTTCGAGAGCTCGCTCTACAACATGCGTGACTACGAGGCCCAGATGGTTACGGTAGTCATCGAGAACATGCAGAGTGCTGAAGATCGGCAGACCCTCGAGGGCTTCATTGAGACCGTCTGTCCATACTGCATCTCTAAATATGCTTCGGAAGACTTCCTTACAGACGAGCGGGCTGCACTCTACCAAGACATAGCAAGTCATTGTGATGTGCCAAAGACCTGCTTTGCCTTGCTCAGGGGAATAAAAGAGAACCCCGACTCGCCCTATCGGGCAGGGTCGTTCCAGATGCGGGCACACACGGCTTACTTTTTTGAACACTACGTGGAACCCGTCGGACGCATTCTTCGGGAGATGAAGCCGAGCTCGTTCAAGCCAAAGTTCATCCAGGCTTACCAGCAGGTGTGTGACCAATACCAAAGTGATGCCAGCGCCGCAATGGGATAGCGCCTGCAACTTGGCATGTATGGAGTCAACAATACGGGCTGTTAATATCGCGAGAGGTGGGACCAGATGGCCAGCAACAACGTGGTGTCGGTGAACCTGAGCGGCGTCGAGAACGCGCTCAGCCGTCTAAGCAGTCAGGTCAGTGCCGTCGACAACAAGGTGGACAACGTTTCCAGTGAGGTTAGGAACCTCAAGTCGGAACTGGAGCGTCTGCGAAGCGATTTTCTCGACATGATGGAGGAGCAGCGCCGTGCTTCTTCATTGGAGCAGGCAACCACTGAGCTCGTGAGCGTGCGTCAGGAGATGGATAAGAAGTTTGGCAATTACGGCGTGGTGAGAAACACGATGGTCGGCATCCTTCAGGCTACGGATGCTGCCCTCGTGAGGAAGGCGACAATTACCACGGTTTCCGAGGAGCTGATGATTTCGACTCCGGACTACTGGCTCGCACCCGTTCTTGTGGCCCTGGCCGCATGGATCAACAACAACCGTGACCTCGCGGAGAGGGCAATTCGCGAGGCGGTGCGGCGTGACAATGAGCACACGTCGCTCGCCATGGCCCTCATCTGCCGCAGGAACCATCGAACGGCGACCTGCTACGAGTGGTTGGCCCGCTACTTCTCGACTCAGGATGCAGCACGCATCGACTCCGACTCCATGGTCTACATCGACGCCTATGTGAATGGAATCTTTGGCACCGACGAGAAGCACCTATGCGACGATTTCATGGCTCGCTGGATGGACCAGGTCAGATGCTCGACACCCGATTTCGAGGACAAGCAGGCAAAGAGCTGGGCCGACTACTTTCAGACGTACTACGCGGACGAAGGCTCCAAGTATCCTGCCCTTAAAAGTGTTGTTAAGGAGTTTGGATATATTGACAAGTACCTGGGCAAACTCGATGCAATCAATCAGATCTCTGACAGTTTTTCCACCATCAATAATTCCGAGGTAAATGCGCGCTCGCTCGAGGAGCAGGTCGATCGGCGACTAATGGATCTGGTGAATTCCGATGACCCCAAGGAGCGTCAGCTCAGGGCCCAGGAGGAGTACCTCCTTGCGGTAAAGGCATGCGAGGGTGATATCGACAGGGCGCGTCGCATTGTGAAAGAGCGTGACACCGAGAAGAAGCGCCAGACCATGAATATCGTGGAACAGATGGTGCGTGTCGTGAAGGACGGGAGTGGGAATACGGAGTCGTATAAGAAGAAGACTGCCGTCCGCTTCTTGAGCCCCTATATCAACAAGGGCTTCAGCATGTTCAAGGGTGATGATGCGACATCCTTCCCCGACCAGGCTACGTTGGAGATTAACGGCTGGACGGGAGCTTCGAGGACTGGAGAAGAGGGAGAGACGCTGCGAAGCAGCTACACGACGTTTCTTGAGCAGCATAAGGCCGAGGAGCTCGCAAAGGCAACGAGTGGCCCTGATACCAAAAAACTCAAGTTGGCAGGCCTCATTACCCTCGTCGCTGGAATAATCCTTGCCTTCCCGTTGATGCCAGTGGGAATCATTGCAATTGCCGTTGGCTGCTACCTCATGCTCCACGGGCGTGGGATTGAGGGGCGTCGCGAACAAGCCAAGGAAGATATCGAGAAGAAGTATTCCAAGCTTGCAGATGAGGGGCTCCATGAGATTGACGTTGCGTTGAGCCAATGGCAAAAGGCGAGGTCTTCTGCCATGGAACTATCGGGGCTTCTCGACATGCAAAACGTTGCGTAATGACAAACTCTCAATTCGATGGCTGTAAACAGGGGCGATGAGATGAGCGAGAGCAACACTATTTCGAGCAACATGACGGCAGCTAATGGCGTAGCGCCAAGTACGGTCGATGGCATGGACGCGTTTTCTGAACTTAGTGACATGTTCGCCGAGGAGGACGAACGGTTGAAGAAGTCCGAGTCCAACGTGTTGAGCCAAAACCTGTCGGGATTTGCCAGCTGCTTTCCCGATTGGGACCTGCATCCGCCCGTGGACTAGACACCGTGCCTTTCAATTAACGGGGAGCCGGCTTGAGTCGCAATTCCCTCGATGGCTGCTTCGAGCGCATGCTGGAAGGGAATGCGATTCAGGCCGGTCTCAGCTTCTACCTGGAGCTTACCGTCAACGATTCTTGATGCCCTCACACGCGTGAGCGGCATGGCGCCGACCGCCTCGATTGCCTGCTGTGCGTCCTTCTCGGCAGCGGGGGAGAGCAAGAGCGTGACGCGCGAGGTCCACGGCTCCGACGCGGCCCAGAAGCCGTCGAGCGCCTGCGTCATACCGGGTACGTTGTGGACGCGCAGGACGCGGGCGCCGCGTGCCACCGCAGCAAGCGAGATGCCTATGGTCGCGTCGTCGCGCGCGGGGGCGCTTGCGACGCCGCTCACGGTACCCACGAAGCGCTTGCGCGACACCGCGCACATGAGGGGATAGCCAAGGCTGGCAAGGTCTTGCGTGGCTCGGAGAATGACGATGTTGTCCTCGGGGCTTTTGCCAAAGCCCACGCCGGGGTCAAGGCAGATGCGGGAGGCGCTGACGCCGCGCGCCTCGAGGTCGCGCGCGCGATCGAGGAGGTAGTCCTCGAGAAGCGACATCACGTGGCTGGAGTCGGGTAGCAGGGGTTTGTCGCCGCCGGCCTCCCACGCGTGGTTTCCGGCAGAGGCGCCGTTCATGAGTGCGGACAGGTCGTCCTTCTCGGCAGATGCCATTACCGCCGAGCTCTTGGTTGCCGTGCCGGATACGGGACCTGAGTGCATGACCACGCAGCCGCAGTCCGACGTTGCGGCTACCTTGACCATGCGTGGGTCGGAGAAGCCGGTGACGTCGTTGATGACCTGGGCTCCTAGGTCAATGCAGCTCTGCGCGACCTCTGGGTGACGCGTGTCTATCGAGACAAGCGTGCCCTCGTGCACGAGCCAGCGCACCACGAGTTCAAGGCGTCGGAACTCCTCGTTTGGCTGCACCGGCGTGAAGCCGGGGCGCGTGGACTCGCCACCCACATCGATGAGGTCGGCGCCGTCGGCCAGCATCTGGGCTGCCGTGGCAATCGCCGCCTCTGGGGCGTTGTGCGTGCCGCCGTCGGAGAAGGAGTCCGGCGTCACGTTGAGCACGCCCATCACGCGGGGACGCGAGAGGTCGAGGGCAACGTTTGAGCAGTTCCAGGTGGGTGCGATAGGCATGGCAGTCTCCATGGGTACATGGCCGGACCGCCCCGAGCCTTGCTGTTCGGCGCATTTGCGTCGGCCGGGCGCGGTTGGCCTGGCGGGGTCCATGATACCCGTGAAGGCTGGCGACGGCCAGTGGCGAGCCTCGGGCGACGGGCCTCTCGGCGACGGGCCTCGGGCGAGAATAGAAAAAAGTTCAATTTGAGGGTTGCATCCTTCGGAACGATTCGTATAATTACTTCTTGCGTTGAGAATTCCCCGGTGGCGCAGTGGTAGCGCAGCTGACTGTTAATCAGCGTGTCGCAGGTTCGAACCCTGCCCGGGGAGCCAGAGACTTCGCAGGCCAGATGGTAATTCGCCGTCTGGCCTGTTTGCTATCTCGCGGGATTATTCTCCCCGGCATTGGGATTCCATTGCCGGGCAATGGAATCCCACTCCCCGGCAATGGAATCCCAATGCCGGGGAACTAAATCCCGTTTCTGTGACAGGGCTGGGCCTGTGCTAGCATCAGAAAGATATTCGACAAGATCGGGCACGGCTTGCCCGTACAACTCCTTTGACGGGAGGAACCTTGGCTTCAGACATCGAGCCTGCTGAGAAGGACATGGCCACGGCCCCAGAGGAGGCGCCCGCCCCACAAGCCCCCGCGCATACAACCTCGGCGCGCGACGCGTGGTATCCCGCCGGCAAGCGAGACCTCTTCATTCTCCGCGAGCTTGTCACAAAGGACTTCAAGCTCAAGTACCGTCGCAGCGTCCTCGGCGTCATCTGGAGCGTGCTCAACCCGCTCCTCATGATGATCGTCATGTCCTTCGTCTTCTCGTTCTTCCTCCGTTACGCGGACATTCAGCACTACCCGCTCTACCTCATCGTGGCCAACATCACCTGGCAGGTCTTCTCGGACTCCACCAACGCTGGCATGATGTCGATCATCGAGGCCGCACCTCTGCTCAAGAAGGTGCGGGTGAAGAAGTCCGTGTTCCCCATCGAGAAGGTCCTGTTCTCGCTGGTGAACTTCCTCTTCTCGCTCATTGCTGTCTTCATCGTGATGCTGTGGGAGGGCGTGGCGCCTACCCCAATGATGTTGCTCGCGCCCATCTGCATCGTGCTCCTCATGGCCTTTTGCGTGGGGCTCTCGCTGCTCCTCTCGGCGCTTGCCGTGTTTTTCCGCGACCTCGTGCACCTGTGGAGCGTGCTCCTCATGGCGTGGATGTACGCCACCCCGCTCTTCTGGCCCGTCTCGATGATCGAGCAGGTACCCTACCACGCCGTTCGCATCCTCATGTACGCCAACCCCATGTACAACTACGTCACCTTCATGCGCGACACCGTCATCTACGCGACGATGCCCTCCGTCGAGGTGATCGTGAGCTGCGTCGTGTGGGCGCTCATCTCGCTTGCCCTGGGCTATGCGGTCTTCCGCTCCCATGAGCGTCGCTTCATCCTCTTCATCTAGCATCTTGGCCGCTGGCCGCCTCGCGCGGCCGTCCGCGACCCAAACCGTAAGGTCAGGTGGCACACGTGCAGGACACCCTCAATCTGGACAACGGCGGCAGCGTCTTTCTCGGCCTCTCGTCGACCTCCCTCCGCGTGGGTGACAAGCTCCAGGTCACGCCTCACTTTCGTGGCGTCGAGAAGGAAGACTACCTCTGCAACTACGTCTGGAACCTCAACGGCAGCTGGGAGAAGGGCGACTTCGACTCCACCATCGAGCACGTAGGCCACAACATCGCAAAGTACAGCTGGGAGTTTGTGCCCGACAGGCCCGGCCGCTACCGCATTGCCGTTGACATCGAGGACTCGCAGGGCCGTTTTAAGGGCAACGTTGAGCGCTGGATCATCGTTGCCGGTCAGAACGGCTTCCTGCGCCCGCCCGTGCCGCCGGCGGATGCCCCTACGGCGGTTCTCGCCGACGACGTCTCGATGATCTTCAACATCGCGTCCGAGCAGTTCAACTCCTTGAAGGAATACTTCATCGCCGCGGCCAAGCACGAGCTCACCTTCAAGGAGTTCCGCGCCCTCGACCACATCTCGTTTGAGGTCAAGCGCGGCGAGGCCTTTGGCCTTGTGGGCACCAACGGCTCCGGCAAGTCCACCATGCTCAAGATCATTGCGGGCGTGCTTGAGCCCTCCACTGGCGAGGTTCGCGTCGAGGGCACCATCGCCCCGCTCATCGAGCTTGGCGCGGGTTTTGACATGGAGCTCACGGCAAAGGAGAACATCTACCTCAACGGCGCCCTGCTGGGCTACCGCAAGGACTTCATCGACGAGCACTTCCAGGACATCGTCGACTTCGCCGAGCTCGACGGCTTCATGGACATGCCCCTCAAGAACTACTCCTCCGGCATGGTCGCGCGCATCGCCTTTGCTATTGCCACGGTGACCGAGCCCGACATCCTCATCGTGGACGAGACGCTCTCGGTTGGCGACTTCCTCTTCCAGCAGAAGTGCGAGCGCCGCATCAAGGAGCTCGTTGAGTCCGACAACGTGACCGTGCTTCTCGTAAGCCATGACATCAGCCTGGTGGAGCGCATCTGCGACCGCGTGTGCTGGATCGAGAAGGGCCACATGCGCATGATCGGCGAGACGGACGAGGTCTGCGAGGCATACCGCTCCCTCCAGCGATGAGACAAAGGGAAACTCCCTTTGTCTCATCTGTGAATCGCGCGGCGGGCATCAAAGTTGTCGCGCATGCGGGTAGTTCGTGGTACAGTGTCCACGACCTTTAAGCGCGCACGAGATGCCCGCAAGGCTCAGGGGAGTCCGCACCGTCAACGCATGCGGCCAACCCAGACACATGGCCTTCCATCATGGGATGTCTCGTGCCGGCTTACGTCGGTTCGGGCATCTTTTTTCTTGAAGGGAGTCCCATGGGAGAGCCAAGGCTCAAGGCCGTCATCATGGACGAGCAGGCCATGGAGCGTGCCATCACACGCATCGCTCACGAGATCATCGAGCACAACGAGGGCTCGGAGAACATCCAGGTGATTGGCATCATTCGCCGCGGAGAGACCCTCGCCAACCGCCTTGCGGCAGAGATCGAGAAGATCGAGGGCAAGCGTCCACCGGTGGGCTCGCTCGACATCAGCTTCTACCGCGACGACGTCATGCGCCACATCCAGCCGGTGGTCCACGGCACCAACATCCCCTTCGAGATCGACTCCAAGGACATCATCCTCGTCGATGACGTCCTCTACACCGGCCGCACCGTGCGCTCGGCGCTTGACGCCCTCATGGACTACGGCCGCCCCAAGTCTGTTCAGCTTGCTGTGATGGTCGACCGCGGCCATCGCGAGCTGCCCATTCGCGCTGACTACGTTGGAAAGAACGTCCCCTCCTCGCACGAGGAGGACGTGCGCGTGTGCGCGCGTCCGCTCGACGACCACGATGCCGTCGAGATTTGGGGCATCGAGGGAGGGGAGAGGTAATGCTCTCGGTCAAGCACCTCATTGACACCTACAGCCTCACGGCGGACGACATCACCCAGATCCTGGATACCGCCGCGTCGTTCGAGTCGGTGAACAACCGCGCCATCAAGAAGGTGCCGGCGCTGCGCGGCCGCACCATCGTGAACCTGTTCCTGGAGCCTTCCACGCGTACGAAGAGCTCCTTCGAGCTGGCCGAGAAGCGCCTCTCGGCAGACTCGCTCTCGATGGGCGGCAGCACCTCCTCGGTGGTCAAGGGCGAGAGCCTCGCCGACACCATCCAGACCATCTCCGCCATGAACGTCGACATGTTCGTGTGCCGCGCCAAGCTCGCGGGCACGCCCCAGCGCATCACCGAGAACACCGACGCCGTGGTCATCAACGCCGGCGATGGCAAGCACCAGCACCCCACGCAGGCAATGCTCGACCTCTACACCATCCGCAAGAACTTTGGTCACCTCGACGGCCTCAAGGTTGCCATCGTGGGCGACCTGGCACACAGCCGCGTGTGCGGCTCGCTGGCCCCTGCGCTCAAGACCATGGGCGCCGAGGTCACGCTCGTTGGCCCTCCCACCTTCCAGGTGGACGACCCTGACTGGTTTGGCTGCCCGCAGACGGCGAGCCTCGACGACGTGATCGAGGACATGGATGTCGTCTACATGCTGCGCGTGCAGCTCGAGCGCATGGAGGGCGCGGCAATCCCGTCCCGCCGCGAGTACAACCGCCTCTACGGCCTTGACATGACGCGCGTGAACCGCATGAAGCCGGGCGCCATCATCTGCCACCCGGGCCCCATGAACCGCGGAATGGAGATCAACGCCGACGTTGCCGACTGCGCGCGCTCGCGCATCCTTAACCAGGTCAACGCGGGAGTCCTTACGCGCATGGCCGAGATGTACCTGCTTCTGGGAGGAGAGAACAATGGCCTTTCTGCTTAGGGGTGCGCACGCGGTCGATCCGCAGGTCGACCTCGATAGCTGCGACGTGCTCATCGACGACGGCAAGGTGGCTGCGGTGGGGGAGGGCCTCGAGCCTCCCGAGGGCTGTGAGGTCATTGACGCCCGCGGCAAGTACCTGGTGCCCGGCCTCGTGGACATGCACGTCCACTTCCGCGACCCCGGCTTCGAGTACAAGGAGACCATCGAGACCGGCGCCCTCGCGGCAACGCACGGTGGCTTCACTGACGTGGCCACCATGCCCAACACCGACCCTGTTACCGACACCGGCGCCGAGATCCGCTACCAGCTCGACCACGCGCGTCAGGCGGGTCTCTGCCACGTGCGTCCCATTGGTGCGCTGACGGCTGGCGAGAAGGGCGAGCAGCTCGCCGAGATCGGCGACATGGTCATGGAGGGCGCCTGCGCCTTCTCCGACGACGGCCACGGCGTGCAGAGCGCCGGTATGATGCGCACCTGCATGGAGTACGTCTCGCAGTTCGACCGCGTTGTCTCGGCCCACTGCGAGATTGAGACGCTCACCACGCACGGCGTGATCAACGAGGGCAAGGCCTCCACGCGCCTGGGCATGTTCGGCTGGCCCGCACTTGGCGAGGAGCTTGAGATCTACCGCGACATCGAGCTGTGCCGTCTTACCGGCTGCCCGCTGCACATCGCGCACATCTCCACGGCAAAGGGTCTTGACCTCGTGCGCAAGGCAAAGGCCGAAGGACTGCCCGTGACCTGCGAGGTTACCCCGCACCACCTGTTCCTGAACGAGGACGACATCACCCCAGCCTACGACACCAACCTCAAGATGAACCCGCCACTGCGCACTCCCGAGGACATGGCAGCGCTTGACGAGGGCATTCTCGACGGCTCGATCGACTGCGTGGTCACCGACCACGCACCGCATGCGCCGCACGAGAAGGACTGCGAATGGGAGATCGCCTTCTTTGGCACCGTTGGCCTTGAGACCTCGCTGCCGCTCATGCTCACCAAGCTCGTGAACACGGGCCGCATGAGCTGGAAGCGCCTCGTGGAGGTCATGGCCGTGAACCCCAGGCAGATCCTGCGCCTTGCCCCCGTGCGCATCGAGCGCGGCTCCGCGGCAGACCTCACGCTCATCGACCCCACGGCAGAGTTCGAGGTCACGCCGGACTACCTGGTGGGCAAGTCCAAGAACTCCGCCTTCATGGGCTGGCACCTCACCGGCCAGGCGACCGACGTCTTTGTGGACGGCCGTCGCACGCTGGCCAACGGCGTGGTGGCCTAGGTGAAGGCGACAAGGGACAGCGCCCGCGCTCGCCTCTTCGACTTTGCCGTTGTCTCCAACGAGCAGGTCGCCGAGGGCGCATGGTGCATGGTCTTCAAGAGCGAGGTGGCCGCCCTCCTCGCGCCGGGCGAGTTTGTCGAGGTCTCGGTGCCGGGTGACCCCTCGCAGGTGCTGAGGGTGCCCCTCTCGTTCTCCCAAGCAGACGCCGGGGCGGGAACCGTGCGCATCGAGTATGCCCTCGTAGGCGACGGCACGCGCCGTCTCTCGCTCATGCGGCCGGGTGACACCTCCACGTTGGTTGGCCCCTGCGGCCACGGC
The DNA here is from genome assembly GCA_902773995.1 of uncultured Coriobacteriaceae bacterium. Classification (GTDB taxonomy): domain Bacteria; phylum Actinomycetota; class Coriobacteriia; order Coriobacteriales; family Atopobiaceae; genus Tractidigestivibacter. The sequence goes on from CACYGL010000001.1 coordinate 19,496, forward strand.
TGGAGGCTCCCCGACGGAGAGGGCCGCGCGCTTCTCGTTGCCGGTGGCATAGGGCTTCCGCCCGTGCTTGCCGCGGCAGAGATGCTGGCGGACGCAGGGCGCACCTTTGACGCAGTGGTTGGCGCCCAGCGCGGCTCCAAGCTGGTGGGCGTTGACGTGGACCTGCTGAGAAGGGCCGCCTCGGCAGACCCCTCGAGCCGCGTGGTTGTGTGCACCGACGACGGTAGTCTTGGGCGCGCCGGCTTCACCACCGACGCGATGGCAGAGCTTCTCGCCGAGCGTAGCTACGATGCCGTGCTCACCTGCGGGCCCACCGTCATGATGGCTGGGGTGGCTCGTCTCGCCGAGGGTGCGGACATTGCCTGCCAGGCCTCGCTCGAGCGCATGATGGGCTGCGGCTTTGGCGCCTGCAGCTGCTGCAACGTTGCCATGCGCGACGGCACGAGCCGCTCGTGCTGCATGGACGGGCCCGTCTTTAACGCCGGGGAGGTGGCGTGGTGAGCAGCGTGAGCATGGCCGTCAACCTGGGCGGCATTCACATGAAGAATCCCGTGAACACCGCCTCGGGAACCTTTGGGCACGCCTGGCAGTTCGAGGGGTTCTACGACGTGGCGCGTCTTGGCGCTGTTACCTGCAAGGGCGTGGCGGCCGAGCCCTGGCCCGGCAACCCCGCGCCCCGCGTGTGCGAGGTCTCCTCGGGGATCATGAACTCCGTGGGCCTCGAGAATCCCGGTGCTCGCGCCTTTGCCGAGCAATACGGCGACTACCTGGGCGGGCTTGCGTCGCGCGGATGCGCCGTGATCGTGCAGGCCGTGGGCCACTCGGTTGACGAGTGCCGCCGCTCTGTTGAGCTTCTGGACGAGGTTGCGCCGTGGGCTGCGGGCATCGAGGTCAACATCTCCTGCCCCAACCTCGCGCGCGGCGGCCGCCTGCTCGGCGGCACGCCCGAGGACGCGGAGGAGGTCGTCTCCGCGGTGCGCCCGCTCACGAAGAGGCCGCTCCTCGTGAAGCTTGCGCCCGCGCGCGTGGGCGAGATTGCCCGCGCCTGCGAGGCCGCCGGCGCAGACGCGCTTTCGCTGGTGAACACCGTGAACGCCATGTCCATCAACGTGCACACCCGCCGCTCGAGGCTCTCAAGGCCAACGGGCGGACTATCCGGCCCCGCCATCCATCCCATTGCCGTGCGCATGGTGTGGGAGGCCGCGCAGGCTGTGAGCATCCCCATCAACGGTATTGGCGGCGTTGCCTCGGGCGAGGACGCTGCGGAGATGATTCTTGCCGGCGCCACCACGGTCTCTGTTGGCACCGCAAACCTCTACGACCCCGCCGCTGCCTCACGTGTCCTCGACGAGCTCGAGGCATGGGCTGCCGAGCAGGGCGTATCCGACATCAACGAGCTGATTGGAGCCTTCGAATGCTAAGCGAGAACGAGGCACGCGACGCCGTCATCGTCGCGCTGGACTGCGACCGCGACCGCGCCATCGAGCTTGCGGACACCCTCTCGGGCGTCGCCTCGTGGGTCAAGGTGGGCATGACGCTCTTCTTCCGCGAGGGTCCCTCCATCGTGCGCGCCATGCAGGACCGCGGGCTCTCGGTTTTTCTCGACCTCAAGGTCTTTGACATCCCGTTCCAGGTGAGGGGCGCCGTGGAGTCCGCGTCGCTCTCTGGCGCGGACATCCTCTCCATCCACGCGCTGGGCTCCTCGGCCATGGTCGCGGCCGCCCGCGAGGGCGCCGAGGCAGCAGCTAAAGAGCGCGGAGGCGAGCGCACGCAGCTTGTCTCAATCTCTGTCCTCACGAGCATGGACCAGTCCTCGCTCTCCGAGATCGGCATCGAGCGCCCGCTCAAGGAGGAGGTCGCGCGCCTTGCGAGCCTGGCCGTGGGCGCCGGCTCGGACGGTATTGTGTGCTCGCCGCAGGAGGCAGCCGAGATGCGCGCGCTTCTCGGGTCCAAGGCCCTTATCGTGACGCCTGGCGTGCGCCCTGCCGGCGCCGCTGTGGGCGACCAGCGTCGCGTTGCCACGCCCGCCGCCGCCATTGCCGCTGGCGCTTCGAAGCTTGTGGTTGGGCGCCCGATTACGCAGGCAGACGACCCTGCCGCCGCGATGGAGGCAATTGTCGCCGAGCTTAGCCACTAGCTGGGGCTAAGACTTTCAGGCCACAATGCGACGTTCGTGTCATTTGGACTACCCTTTGTGTCGCTCTGATTGTGTGTAGGCTGCATTCCTGCTGCTAGTAGTCACAAAGGGCTTGTAAACTGGTCGAGGAATTGGCAAACTAGCTAGTTGTGTCGCTGGGGCGGCCCATAGGTTCCCTCCCAGCCCCTCACAACAGTTTGTCTCGATGTTTGGAGGAACAATGGCTCTACCCCAGCTTACCGATGAGCAGCGCAAGGAAGCCCTCGAGAAGGCCGCCCAGGCTCGCCACGAGCGCGCCGAGCTTCGCGAGAAGATCAAGAGCGGCAAGGTCACCCTCGAGGAGGTCCTTGACTCCGACGACCCCATTGCCAACCGCATGAAGGTCTCGCCAAGATTATGGACGAGCTCGGCATCTCCGCTACCCGTCGCGTCAAGGGCCTTGGCGCCCGTCAGCGCGAGCAGCTCATCGAGGCGCTCTCCAAGTAGTGGAGCGTTCCGCTAGGCTCTTCGTTGTATCTGGGCCGTCAGGCGTGGGCAAGGGAACGCTGGTCGCCAAGGTTCGTGGCGACCGCCCCTCGCTTGGCCTGACGGTTTCCGCTACGACAAGGCCCCCCAGGCCCGGGGAGGCCGATGGCGTCTCGTACTACTTCATGGATGACGCCGAGTTCTCTCGCCGGGTGAGCCAGGGCGAGTTCCTTGAGTGGGCCAACGTGCACGGGCACCGCTACGGCACGCTTCTCTCCGAGGTGAGGAGGAACCTCTCCGAGGGGAGGTCGCTCATCCTGGAGATCGATGTCCAGGGTGGCCTCAACGTGCGCCGCATCCATCCGGATGCTGTGCTCGTCTTTATCGAGCCGCCCTCGATGGACGAGCTTGAGCACCGCCTTCGCGGTCGTGGCACCGAGGACGAGGCATCCATCGAGTGCCGCTTGGAGAACGCGCGGCGCGAGATGGAGATGGGCGAGTCCTACGACGTGAGGATTGTGAACGACGACCTCGAGCGCGCCGCACAAGAGCTGGAGCGCACCATCGACCTGTACGAGTCAAATGGAGGATCTACCAAAGATGTCAGTGATTAAGCCCGAGATCGACACCCTGCTCGAGAGGACCGAGCACAACCCGTTCCTGCTCTGCTCCGTTGCGTCCAAGCGCGCCTGCGACATCAACAACATGCTGCGTGGCCAGCACCTTCGCGTGACGGCCATCCAGGACTTCGACGACATCACCACCGTTGCGTCCGGCAAGGACTCGGTCTCCATCGCCATGGGCGAGATCGCCGACGGCACCCTGGGCTTTGTCCAGGATGACTTCGACGAGGCTATTCGCGGCGAGAACGCGGGCATCCAGTAGGCCATGACCGAGAGACTCTGCCTGGTCCACTACCACGAGATTGGCCTCAAGGGAAAGAACCGCTCCACCTTCGAGAACCAGCTCGTGACCAACCTGCATCGTGCGCTCAAGGCGTTTCCCATCGCAAACATCCAGCGCATCTCCGGCTACATTGTGGTCGAGTCCGAGGACCGTATGGCTACGCCGGAGATGGCGCATGTCATTGCCAAGGTGCCTGGCGTTGCGCGCGTCTCGCTTGCCTACAAGTGTGGGCTTGACGAGGGCGAGTACAACGCCGCCGCCATTCGCGCGCTTCGCGAGGCTGGGGATTTCTCCACCTTCAAGGTGCACGCGCGCCGCAGCTCCACCACGTATCCGGTGCACAGTATCGACATGAACCACATCGTGGGGTCCGCGCTGTGCGAGGCATTCCCTGACAAGCTCGTGCAGATGCACGACCCCGACGTCACCGTGGTGGTGCACGTGGTGCAGGGGTCGACCTTCGTCTACGCCGCGTCCATGCCGGGCGTGGGCGGGCTGCCGGTGGGAACGGCCGGCAAGGTCGTGACGCTCCTCTCGAGCGGCTTCGACTCGCCGGTGGCCACGTGGATGGTGGGCCGTCGTGGCGCCACCTGCATCCCCGTGCACTTCTCGGGCAGGCCCATGACGTCTGATACCAGCGAGTACCTGTGCCGTGACATTGTTGACGCACTTGCGCCTTCTGGCGTGGTGGGCCGCATGTACGTGGTGCCCTTTGGCGAATATCAGCGGGAGATTTCCCTGGTGGTGCCTCAGAGCCTGCGTATCATCATGTACCGCCGCGTCATGTACCAGGTATCCGAGAGGATCGCGCAGCTCGAGGGCGCAAAGGCCATCGTGACTGGTGAGTCCTTGGGTCAGGTGGCGTCGCAGACGCTCGACAACATTGCGGCGGTGAACCAGGCCGTCACCATTCCCGTGCTTCGTCCGCTCATTGGCTCTGACAAGCAGGAGATCATCCGTCGGGCACAGGAGCTTGGGACCTACGACATCTCGTCCCAGACGGCGCCCGACTGCTGCACGCTGTTTATGCCGCGCCGCCCGGAGACACATGCGCGCATGCGCGAGGTTCTCGACGCCTGGGAGCTCTTTGACCACGAGGCCATGGTGAACGCCCTGGTGGCTTCCGTCGAGTACGAGGACTTCCCGCAGTGCCCGAGCTACCATGCGCCAAAGGGGCCGCTGCGTGCGCACCACTCATCGCTTGCGCCGAGGGATGACGCACCGGCTGAGTGACGGTGTGCCTCTTCTTTGCGTGTAGACGCTGCAAGAAGGGCCTTCGGGCGTCATTTTGGCGCCCGAAGGCCCTTCTTGTACGGAATCCCGTCGTAAACCTCCCTTAGGGCGCCAGATTCTCGCCCAAGGTGAGATTTCTGCACGGGCGCGCCCGGTGACGTTCGGTGACACTCCGGAACGCCCATTTTGCGACAGTGCGAATACCTACCGTTCGCACCTGCGAAAACGCTGCGAATGGCGCGTTGGGATACCGTGAATTGGACTTCTCGCATGGCGGTATTCCAGCAATAACAACAAAATGTGACAGATGCCTGCCTGCAGGACGTCGGCTACGTGTCGGACTTTCTCAAAAGCTGGAGGAGGTACCTCTCAGCCGCCCTCATCATCGAGGTGGGGGTGGTCGGCATGGCGCAGGAATCAAGAGCAGGCGAAAGGACTGGCTCTCGCGTTCATCTCAAGGCGCGATCGCTGGCGAGAAGGGCTGGGCTCTCTCCTGCCGTGAAGGCGGGGGTGGCAGGGATTGCGCTTGTGGTCGTGCTTGCGATTGTCGCGGGTATTCACCTTGCCTGCGGTTCTCAGGGGGCCTCCTTCTCCATTGAGCGCAACGAGAGTACCGTGGCAGCCGAGGCCGCCGAATCCGCCTCAGCGGAGTCGCCATCGCAGGACGAAGGCGCTCCCTCTGCAAGTGACGCCACGAGCGAGGACCCACCCACTGTGGTGGTTCACGTTGACGGCATGGTGGCGTCCCCCGGCGTCTATCAGCTCCAGGGCGCTACGCTGCGCATTAATGACGCCGTGGAGGCGGCGGGCGGGCTCGTTGAGGGCGCGGACACCTCGCGCCTGAACCTCGCCGAGCCAATCTCGGATGGCGAGAAGGTCCACGTGCCCGCCGTAGGGGAGGGAGACGCCACTGCGGGGGAGGCTGCGGCATCGACATCTGGGGAATCCTCTGGTAGCGGGGCCGGTGCGTCAACAGACGGCATCGTTAACATCAACACCGCCACCGTTGGCGAGCTCACGACGCTTCCCGGAGTTGGAGACGCAACTGCCGCGGAGATTGTCCGCGACCGCGAGGCAAACGGCGCGTTCACGAGCGTCGAGGACCTCATGCGCGTCTCGGGCATTGGCGAGAAGAAGTTCGCCAAGCTCAAGGACAAGATCCGTGTCTGAAGGAGGGGAGGTGACCGTGGCTGTTGTGGGGCCGTCCCAAACGGCCGACGCCCGCATGCCCGTGCGCCCTGCCATTCCCATGACGCTCTGGGGGCTTGTGGCGGTAATCTTGGCAGAACGGGCAGTCTTGCGTTTTGGGACGCAGCTCTCGCTAGTCTTGCTTGTGGTGGCAGCGGTGGCCGGAGTTGGCCTCTGCCTGCTTGCCACCTTTGCCATCAGGCGAAAAGCCCAAGGCCGTGACACGGCCCACGTGCCGGTCGTCCTTCCGTTTGCCCTGGCTGCGGCACTTTCCGGCGCGCTCCTGGGGCGACTTGCGCTTGCACGCGTGGCCACTGCCACGACGGCGCTTTCGACGTCACCTGTCTCGGCATGGAACCTCGAGGTCGAGGGCGACATGGCCGAGGGAGGACGTGGCTGGTGGGGTCGCGCTCGCGTGCTCGACGAGAGTGGCGGCAAGGTGGGGGCGGTCTGGCTCAGTTCGCCGACCCGGCTCGATTGCGGCTCTTTGGTCTCGTGCGTGGGGCGCTTCAAGCCAAACGGCGAGGACGAGTGGGGCGTCTCATCGCGCATGCAGGGGCTTGCAGGCACGGTTTCGGTCGTGCATGTGACGGCTGTGCGGGAGGTGGGTGGGCCCCTCGGCGCCGTGCTGCGCATGAGACAGACGGTGCTCGCGTCCTTCTCGCCAGACGAGTCCGATGGGGCGGCGGTACTTGCCGGCAGCGTCTGCGGCGACCGCGCCCCCATACGCTCCCGTGGGCTGGATGACGCATTCGCGACCTGCGGTGTCTCCCACCTGGTAGCGGTGTCCGGAGGGCACCTGGCGATTCTTGCGGGAACCCTGGCGGCACTACTTGGTAAGACGAGGCTGGGGCCAGGCGTGCGAGGCTCCCTCGCCCTGGGTGTGATTGCGCTCTTCATCGTCTTCTGCGGGGCACCTGCGTCTGCCGTGCGCGCCGGCATCATGAGCTGCGTCTCGTTTGGAGGGTCTCTTGTGGGGAGAAGGTCCCATGCCCTCTCCTCCACATGCGCGGCCGCACTTGCCATGGCACTTCTCGACCCCTACGTCTCGGGACAGCTGGGGTTTCTCCTCTCGGCTGCCTCCGTGGTGGGAATCTGCCTCTTTGGGAGCTATGCGAGTCATGCGCTTGACGTGCTCACGCGCATGCCAAGGCATCCTGGCAGGCACCAGCCGGCGTTGGCCCACACCCTGGGGCGCCTGCGCTCCAATGCCTGCGACGCCCTGGGGATATCCCTCGTCGCCCAGCTCTTCACGCTGCCGCTGACCTGCCCCGCATTTGGCGAGGTGTCGCTCATCGCGCCGCTTGCGAACCTGGTGCTGGCACCGCTCTTTGCAGGCCTTGTCTCTCTGGGCTTGGCGGCTGCTGCGCTCACGCCCCTGTCGGCGTTGCAGCCCCCGGTCCTTGCCGCCGCAGAAGGCGTCTCCCAGGCGTTCTGCGTTGCGCTCTGTACCCTGGCGAGGCTCCCTCTGGCATGTTTGCCCATGGAGGCAAGCGCGGCCCCCATGTTTGCGATTCTCTGCGCCGCGTGCGTGGTGCTCTACGCGGCTTGGCCTGCTCCTTGCAAGCGCATGCTACTGCGTGGCGCTGTGGTTCTAGTGGGGGGAGCCGTTGCCCTCCTGCTGGGCCTGCGGCTCTTGCAGCCCGCAAGAGTTTGCGTGCTGGACGTGGGGCAGGGTGACGCCATTCTCGTGGCCGACGGTAGCGCCGCAGTGCTTGTGGACACGGGGCCAGACGAGAAGGTATCGCAGGCGCTCGCGCGGCAGGGGATAATCCACCTGGACGCGATTGTCCTCACGCACCTCCATGATGATCACGTCGGAGGCATGGACGACCTGGTGGGACGCGTGGGATGCAATCGCGTCCTTGTGGCTGGGGGAGTCTCAGGGCAGATTCCCGAGGACCTCTCGGCAAGCATCACGAAGCTCTCGGGACACGCGGCAGAGGAGATCTCCTACGGGGACACCATTCATGCCGGCTCGTTCTCGATGCGCGTTGTCTCGCCAACCGAGCCCGTCGACGGCAGCGAGAACGAAGACTCGCTGGAGCTTGCGCTTAGCTACGAGCATAACGGCAACGGTCTTACCGCCCTTCTCACTGGAGACGCCGAGAAGGACGAGACGGGGGCTTGCCTTGCCAGAGGAGACGTGGGCGACATCGATTTTCTCAAGGTGGGCCATCACGGCTCCGAGGTATCTCTCACGTCTGACGAGGCGGCGGCCCTCGACCCAGAGGTCTCAGTTGCGAGCGCGGGAGAGGGCAACAAGTACGGTCACCCGCGCGAGGAGTGCGTGAATGTGCTGGAAGGTGCGGGCTCGGTCTTTCTCTGTACCAAGGACGTTGGAGCGGTTACGGTGAGGCCCGGCGCAAGGGGCCCTGTTGTCTCGACGGAGCGCGCGCCCGGCAGGGGCGCGGCGGCTCTGGTATCTGGCCTGTGAGGTGGTCCGGTTTGTGGCAAAGTAGGGAGGTCAACATGATGGAGGGAATGCATGGCAAAGACGGCAAAGCTGCTGCCAGCATATCTGGTGGTTGGAGCCGACGAGCTCAAGCGCAAAAGCGCAATCACGCGCCTCAAGGGCTACCTGGACGAGGGGCTGGCTGCCTTCAACCTGGACGAGATTGTCCCCACGGCAGACACCGACCCAACCGGCGTCATCTCGTCTCTCAACACGATGCCTGTGGGCAACTCCCCCCGCATCGTGATCATCGAACCCGCCGACAAGCTCCCCAAGCCAGTCTCGGAAGCCCTCGTCGCGTACCTGAAGGACCCCAACCCTGCCTGCACGCTGCTTCTCTCGGCAACCACGCTGGCAAAGTCGACGCGTCTCTACAAGGCAGTTGCGAAGGTTGGCCCCAAGGCGGTCATCGACTGCACGCCGGCAACGAGAAGAGACCTCCCCGGTTACGTGCAGAAGCTGGCCCGCTCCCATGGCCTTGCCATCGACCAGGATGCTTCTCGCGCGCTCGTGGATCGCGTGGGGGAGTCGACCACCATGCTCGACACGCAGCTCCGTACGCTCTCCGCGCTCAAGGGAGGGCAGGGCCAGGTGACCCTTGCGGACGTCGAGGCTAGCGTTGCTCGTGTGGCAGAGGTCAAGCCGTGGGAGTTCCTCGATCGCCTGAGTGAAAAGGATGCCCGCCGCTCCCTGGAGCTTTACGCGCTTCTCAGAGGCTCTTCGCAGGTGGGGCTCCTCACCTTGGTGACCATACGTGTCCGTGAGCTCATCTGCGCGCGGGCGCTTGACGCCCGTGGTGAGGGCGCGGGCGTCGCTCGGGCGCTTGGCAAGCAGGACTGGCAAGTGAGGAACTACGTGCGCTGGTCTCGTCGCTTTGCGCGGGGCGAGCTGGAGCGCGACCTTGCGGCCTGCGCATCTTGCGAGCGGGCCCTCAAGGGGTCGGCAGACTCGGATTCCGCGTTCCTCTCGCTCATCGCGACTATCTGTGGTGCCGCCCGGTAGAGGGTGCGTGGGTCCCGCCAGAACCTCGCACTTCCTCGGCTACAAAGAAAGAGCCCGGCGCTTGGCCGGGCTCCCAAAGTTCAGTTCATCTCAGAGAAGCAGCTCTACTTCATGGAGTTGACGAGCTTCTGGACGCCGGACTTGCGGTCGGCGGCCTGGTTCTTGTGGATGATGCCCTTGGCGGCAGCCCTGTCGAGCTTCTTGCAAGCGGCGTTGGCAGCGGCCTGGGCGGCATCGACGTCGCCAGCCTCGACGGCGGCGTGAACCTTCTTGACGTAGGTCTTCAGCTCGGAGCGGACAGCCCTGTTACGCATACGGGCCTTCTCGGCGGTGATGATGCGCTTCTTCTGAGACTTGATGTTTGCCACGGTGCGGATCCTTTCAAAAATCTTGTTCCTAGAGGCCTCTTAAGAACTAGGTAGGTGGGAAGTGGGGGTTCCGCACCAGACACGGCGAGGTCAACTAGAGCAGTATAGCAGAGCTTTTCCTCGAGCAATTTTCACATGTCCTTGCGAGAAGAATGCGAATCTACCTGAGGATTTTGGCCGTTAGGGATTAGGGGCGTCTGTTCCTCCGCAGCCATAAAATTGCCATGACAGCAACAACAATGCAAATAAGCACCGGTGCATATGTCACGAGATAAGTAATGATAAGCTCAGGAAGTCCAAGGCCGTATATCATAGTCACTCGCCTCGATAGGTACTAGTAAAAATGCCCAGTGAACGAAGCGTAAAACTCACAGTAGAAATCACCAACATAGGTTGAGATATTTGCGACGTCGCGTATTTCTGCGTGATAATAAATAGCGTTCGTTTTTCCGCCATCAAGTATTGCGCGATCATAGTTTGAACTAATGATCCTGCCAGCCGAGATATAGATGGCAGCCCAGTTAAATGGCGAAATTTTCCCTGCTGAAGTTACCCCATAGTTTGCAGAGATAATAATGGTATTGGGTAGACCTGCGATTATCAGGTTTTTCGAAGCGCTTACGGTACGCTGGGATCCAATTGCTCGAGATATATCGGGAAATTCTCGATGCGCCCCATTGTCGAGCCCGTAATATACAGGCTCACCTTGAAGCGCCGCTTGCCTGACTGCCTCGTCCCATCGACAACAAGCTCCCTCACTTCCTGGAAGCATAATCGTATCTGAGGTTTTGACCTCCTCTGCTCTTGCTACATTCGGTGTAATTACCGCTAGCGCACATGCATTCGCTGCGATAGTAATCAGCTCTCTTCGCGATACATTGGTAGTCACGAAATCAAACATAGGCTCACACCTTCGTAGCAATTTTTGCCGTGGTGCAACGCGTTGCGACTAGAAGGTAACGAATAAGCCTGTGGAAAATCTGTCATCAGTGGAAGATGCCACATAGACCAATCCGCCGACGGGACAAATGACTGGGTGGGCGGCTAGACCGCTACTACCAAAATCACGCTTGCTTTCCAGTCGCCATTCAGGTAATAGCCAGAAGTGCAGCCATCTCCCCAGGAGAAGGTGGAGACACCTGCCCCAAGCTCCTCTGCGCTCCTCACGTCTTTGAGCTCCAGGACCTCGCCCGAAGGAAGCTCGGACGCCTGACCTTCAAAAAGGGGGCAGAAGCCCGCCTGTGCGACCTCGGAAGCTGCAGCGTCGGCTCGCATACCAACCACATTGGGAAGGTTGCCATAGTCAGTGGCGATTGTTCCCGATGGGGAGTATAGGTAGCCCTCGTCTTTGTGGAAATGGGCTTGAATATGCAATATCGTGAAAAACGCAACTATTGAGCACGCAATTGCCACCAGGATTACCTTCCTTGGGGTTTCTGCGTGCTTCTCGTTGCATGGGAGCTCTGCACATGGACGCTCGGGGGCTGGTTCACTGTTGGCAGTTTTCGCCGCATCGGCCTCCTGTGTTACCAAGTTTACCAATGCCCTAGCTTGAGGAATGCCCAAGAATTCTGAGCGTGTGGAGACTCCAAGTTTCTTGTATCCTCGCTGTCGGTATGTGCCTACGGTCGACGGAGTTACTCCCATGAGCCGTCCTGCTTCTTCAGCAGTTAACCCCTGGATAACTGTATGCAACGCCTCTGCCTCGCGCTCGGATAAACCAGCTTCAGACAGCAGCCGTTTGAAGTCCGTGGCGTACTTCTCGCTTGCGTCCAAAGTCGCTCCTCTCGCATGTAGAAGGAACTGACTTCCATAATACGTACTGACGCAGGTGAGATACGCCCGGCATGCGCTATGATGTCTCGCATGAAGACGACAGACACCTCACACATCCGCAACTTCTCGATTGTTGCGCACATAGACCACGGCAAGTCGACCATCTCGGACCGTATCCTGGAGCTCACCCACACGGTGGACGAGCGCGACATGGCCGATCAGCTCCTCGACACCATGGACATCGAGCGCGAGCGCGGCATCACCATCAAGTCGAACGCCGTGCGCGTGCTCTACGATGCCGACGACGGGGAGTCCTACCAGTTCAACCTCATCGACACCCCGGGTCACGTAGACTTCACGTACGAGGTCTCGCGTTCGCTTGCCGCCTGCGAGGGTGCCGTGCTCGTGGTTGACGCCACGCAGGGCGTGGAGGCGCAGACGGTCTCAAATGCCACGCTGGCCATGAACGCCAACCTGGACATCGTACCTGCCATCAACAAGATCGATCTTCCCTCCGCTCACCCCGAAGAGGTCAAGAAGGAGATCGAGGAGGACCTTGCCATCCCGGCAGATGACGCGGTGCTTGTCTCGGGCAAGACCGGCGAGGGAATTCACGACCTTCTCGAGGCCATCGTCTATCTTGTCTCGCCGCCAAAGGGGGACATCAAGGCACCGCTCAAGGCGCTCATCCTGGACTCCTACTTTGACGAGTACCGCGGCGTGGTGGCCACGGTGCGCGTCTTTGACGGCTCCATCAAGAAGGGCGACCACCTGCGCATGATGGCGCTTGGTGACACCTTCCTCTGCGACGGCGTGGGCTGCAAGCGCCCGCTGGAGACCCCACTTGACGAGCTCGGCGTGGGCGAGGTTGGCTACGTGGTCACGGGCCTCAAGGACCCGGCCCTCGTAAAGACCGGCGATACCATCACCTATGAGGATCGTCCCTGCGCGGAGGCCTGCCCCGGCTACCACGAGGCAAAGCCCATGGTCTTCACCGGGCTGTTCCCCATTGACAACAAGCAGTACGAGAACCTCCGTGACGCCCTCGAGAAGCTCAAGGTGAACGACCCTTCGCTCATCTGGACGCCCGAGACGAGCGTGGCACTGGGCTTTGGCTTCCGCGTGGGCTTCCTCGGTCTTCTCCATATGGAGGTCGTGAAGGAGCGACTCGAGCGCGAGTTTGGCCTCGACCTCATTGCTACCTCGCCCTCGGTTGACTACCACGTGTACAAGACCGACGGCGAGATGGTCGACATCACAAGCCCACAGGACCTGCCCGACGTCACCCGCATCGACCACATCGAGGAGCCCTATCTCAAGGCCAAGGTCATCGTGCCGCCAGACTTCATGGGTGCAGTAATGCAGCTGGTGGTTGACCACCGCGGCGAGACCAGCGACATGGTCTACCTCTCGGAGAAGTCCGTAGAGATTCACTTTGACATACCGCTGGCCGAGCTCATTCTCGACTTCTTTGACCAGCTCAAGAGCCGTACCAAGGGTTACGCCTCGCTTGACTACGAGATTGGCGACTATCGCACGAGCGACCTCGTGAAGCTGGACATCCTTCTTGCTGGCGAGGAGGTGGACGCACTCTCGTTCATCGTTCCGCGCGACCGTGCCTACGACATGGCCCGAAGCCTCTGCGACAAGCTCAAGGAGATCATCCCGCGCCAGCAGTTTGAGGTTCCCATCCAGGGGGCAATCGGCAACAAGATCATTGCCCGCTCCACGGTGAAGGCGGTGCGCAAGGATGTTCTCGCCAAGTGCTACGGCGGTGACATCTCGCGCAAGCGCAAGCTACTCGAGAAGCAGAAGGAGGGCAAGAAGCGCATGAAGTCCATCGGCTCAGTCGAGGTGCCGCAGGAGGCCTTCCTTGCCGTCCTCAAGGTGGACGACGAATGACGCCTTCCCAGGTTCTGGCCGAGTGGGGGCCAGCAGCGGGGCTGCTTGCCGGCCCAGAGGCTCTATCTGCGAAAACGGATAGACTTAATCTCAAGTCGAGGTTTAAGGTTGAGCCTTTCCTCATGGCTCCCATGGCGGGCGTCTCTGACGCCGCGTATCGCACCACGGCCCGTGCTGGCGGTGCTGGCCTTGCCTACACCGAGATGGTCTCCTGCGCAGGGCTTCACTACGGTGGCGAGAAGACCTGGGAACTCGTCGAGCCGGCAGAGACGGAGCCGGACATTGCCGTGCAGCTGTTTGGCTCCAAGCCCGAGCTCTTCCGAGAGGCGGCAGCAAGCGTTCTGGAGCGCCTGGGAAACCGTCTTGCTCTTATCGACATCAATATGGCCTGCCCCGTTCCCAAGGTGACCAAGAAGGGGGAGGGGTCTGCGCTGCTCGACAGCCCAGAGCTTGCTGCCCCGCTTGTGCAGGCATGTATCGAGGGTTCTGGTGCACAGGTGCCGGTGACGGTGAAGATCCGTCGCGGACGCCGTATGGGCGAGGAGGTTGCGCCGGAGTTTGCCCGAGCCATGGAGGCGGCGGGCGCCTCGGCCATCGCCGTCCATGGACGCTTTGCCAACCAGCTCTATCATGGCGAGGCGGACTGGGGGTGCGTGAGCCGCGTGGCCAAGGCGTTGAGCGTGCCGGTCATTGGGTCTGGCGACGTCTCGTCTGCCCAGGCGGCGGCACGCATGCTTGCGGAGACCGGTGCCTCCGCTGTCATGGTTGCCCGCGGGAGCTATGGGAACCCCTGGATCTTCCGTGATGCAGTGGCGCTGCATTTGGGAGAGAAACCCGAGCCGCATGACGCGCGCGAGAAGATTGCCGCGTTCCGGTGCCACGTGCACCTGCTTGCCGCAACGGGCGCCAACCTCAAGCGAGCCCGGAGCCTTGCCGGATGGTACTTGCGTGGCATGCCGGAGGCGGCTCGCCTGCGCGGCATGGCCGTTACCTGCCTTACCCTTGAGGACTATCTTGCCGTGGCCGACGAGGCAGAGCGGATGCTTTGCAATGCCGAGTAGCGTTTCGGGTGGCTTTGGGTCCGAGTGGTGCGCTCGCCTTTCTGCAAGCGGCGCGGATGCCCTGTACCTGCACATCCCCTTCTGTGCAAGGAAGTGTGCATACTGCGACTTTGCCTCCTGGGCCACAGCGCGTGGGGATGCGTTGTGTAGGCACTATGCCGAGGCACTTGAGAGGCAGGTTGAGGAGGTCTCGCACCTTGGGCTTCTCACCGAGTGCGAGACTGCCTACATAGGTGGCGGCACGCCCACGTTTCTGGGAGAGGCGCTAGGCGGGCTCGTCCGCTGCGCTACGCGATGTGCGCCGAGGGTTCATGAGCTCACGTGCGAGGCCAATCCGGATTCGCTGTCTGACGCCGTGCTGAGCGATGTCGCGGCGGCTGGTTGCACGAGGCTCTCAATCGGGGTGCAGAGCCTGTGCGACGCCGAGCTATTCGAGCTGGGCAGGCTTCATGACGCGGCGCGCGCACGCGAGCGTGTCTCTGCGGCAGTCGCGAGTGGGCTGGACGTCTCGTGCGACCTCATGTGCGCCATTCCTCTTCAGATGGCCGACTCATGGCAGGCAACGCTCGAGGGTGTGGCGTCTCTGGGAGTGGGACACGTGAGCGTCTACCCTCTCCAGATTGAAGACGGCACGGCGCTTGCGCGGAGGGTTGGAGACGAGCAGCCCTCATGGAACTCTCCGGATACGCAAGCGTCGTGTATGGAACAGGCTCAATCTGTACTTGAGAGTTTTGGTTATCGCAGGTACGAGGTGGCGAGCTACGCTCGCTTGTCCGAGAAGGAATGCAGCCACAACAAGATGTACTGGACCGGACGGCCATACCTTGGGTTGGGAACAGGTGCCGCATCGATGCTCACCGCCGAGGGTTACAAGAGGCTTCTTGAGGCTTGCCCTCAGCTTGGACCTCTACCAGAGGGTATGGCTCGCGCACGTCTTAAGGTCATTTCTGGTCGAGAAGAGATTGCAAGGGGTGCCAGTCTTTTGTCTCTGGCGTTCGAGGAGGAGTTCCTGACTGAGCGGCAGGCTGTCGCCGAGGACCTCATGCTGGGTGCTCGTCTCGCATGCGGACTTGATGCAGGTCTTGTCGCCTGTGCACACGACGTTCTCGGCCCATCTGTTGACGGGACGCTCGACCACCTTGTACGCGAGGGATACCTCGACGATGCCCTTGCGCCCACCCAGAGGGGCTGGCTTCTCGGCAACGAGCTCTATGGCGAGCTGTGGGATCTTGCGGGTGACACCGGAACGGTCACGAGGCGAAGCGCGTAACCTCGCTACTTGCTGCGATTCCCGCACCTTTGCTCGCTACCAAAACCATCCTTCGGGCGAGAAAATGCCGCCTGAGCGAGGGTTTCCGACGGAATCCTGTACGAGACACGCGCTCCGGCGCCGTTTTGGCGCCGGAGGGGCCGTTGCCGAGGCAATCCCGTATGAGATGCGCCCCGGGCGCCAAGGGGGCGACGGCCACGTTTTTTATGGGTCGTCTCCATACAACCTGATACTTCTTGATTTCTCTCGGCACGCACGCCATGCTAGGGCCAACTGCGACATCGCACTCCTCCACGCGGGGGAGACCAGGCAGGAAGGGGAGAACATGGCTGGTGAGCGTACCGATGTCATCTCGTGGGATGAGTTCTTCATGCGCGTTGCCATCGCGGCAAGCCTGAGAAGCAAGGATCCCAACACGCAGGTGGGAGCCTGTATCGCCGACACCAACCACAGGATCCTCTCCGTGGGCTACAACGGCACGCCCTCGGCTCTTGCTGACGCTGACTTCCCCTGGGGGACCTCGAATGACCCGCTTCACGACAAGCACAGCTATGTCATTCACGCTGAGGCCAACGCCATTCTCAACTACCGCGGCTCGCTCAAGGACATGGCGCACGCCACCGTCTACGTGACGCTCTTCCCGTGCCACGAGTGCGCGAAGACCCTCGTTCAGGCGGGCATCGGCGAGGTCGTCTACCTGGACGACAAGTACAATGGCACCGAGGACAACCTCATCTCCAAGCACGTCCTCGACGAGTGTGGCGTGACGTATCGTCCCATCGGCATCGACCTCTCGGCCGCGTCGCAAAGGTAAATGAGACAAAGGGACTGTCCCTTTGTCTCATTTTGTCTCACATGGTAAATGCGTTGGGCTGGCAGGCACGCTGTATAGAATTGCTGCCTTCCGGCTACAATCGTGCGAAGTCGGACCCACGGAGGGCCCGCCCCAAGCATCGGCAGGAGACTTCGCATGGCTTCGATGAACGACAAGGACTACTACGCCATTCTCGGCGTCGACAAGGACGCCTCCGCAGAGGATATCCGCAAGGCCTTCCAGCAGAAGGCCCGCAAGCTTCACCCGGACGTCAACAAGGCGCCGGATGCAGAGGAGAAGTTCAAGGAGGTCTCGGAGGCCTACGCCGTCCTCTCTGACCCCGAGAAGCGCTCCCGCTACGACGCCATGCGTTCTGGCTCTCCGTTTGCCGGCGCAACTGGCTCGGCCGGCTCTCCGTATGCCGGCGGCTACGGCGGCGGAGACCCCTTTGGCTGGGGCTTCCCCTTTGGCTCCAACGGCTATACGCGACGCACCTCGACCCGTGGCCGCTCTCGCTCGTACAATCCGCGCGTTGGCGCGGATGTTGTCTTTGACCTCACGCTCGACGCCGCCACTGCCGAGAAGGGCGTCAAGCGGGGCGTCACCTACCAGCGCTACGCCGCATGCGAGGTGTGCCACGGCAAGGGCTCCGTCCAGGCGGAGCACTCCGAGACCTGCCCGACCTGCCATGGAACGGGCCGCATCTCCGTTGACCTTACCGGCCTCTTTGGCTTTGGCGTCATGGATATGGAGTGCCCCGAGTGCGAGGGTACCGGTCGCGTGGTCGCAGACCCGTGCGATGCCTGCGGCGGCTCGGGGCGCGTGCTCACGGCGAGTGAGGTCGTGGTCAACGTCCCCGCGGGCTCCCACGACGGTGACCTCATCCGCGTGAAGGGCATGGGCAACGCTGGAACTAACGGCTCGGCTGCCGGAGACTTTGTCTGCAGGGTCGTGGTCCCTGAGGAGCGCCTCAACCCCTACCAAGCCACTGGCTTCCAGATCCTTGGCTTTGACCTTCCGTTCCTAGTCTTTGGTGCGCTCTCGGGCACGCTCACCGGGCTTCTCGCGTTCATCATAGTGATTGCTGCGGTAGGCGTTGGCTTCCTGGTACGTGGCGGTGGCCTCAAGAGCAACTCGCGCTGGTGGAGAAATGCCCTTGCCTCGCTGGGCAATGGTGCGGCAACCGGCCTCATTCTGGCGCTACTCATGGTCTCGATGTTCTCGTGCACGGCTGCTGGCCCCGGCGTGAGGTACTACGGCTACGTTTGGTAGTTCGAGCATCGAGGGGCGCCTGGCTCTTCTCGCGTTCGCCGGGCGCGCCTTTGGGTAGAGAAGACCCTTGTACGTGCTGCCATGGCGGCGCTCTGTCTGCAGGTTGGCCCCGGGGGGTCGGGGCGATTTCGGGAGTTTGGTGAGAGTGGAATCGAAGAAGGACTACTACGAGGTCCTTGGCGTGCCTCGTGACGCGGACGCAAAGACGATTAAGCGGGCGTTTCTCAAGAAGGCACGGGTGCTCCATCCCGACGTCTCGGACGACCCCAACGCAGAGGAGAAGTTCAAGGAGGTCAACCAGGCCTACTCGGTCCTCTCCGACGAACGTAAGCGCGCGAACTACGATCGCTATGGCGACGAGAACGGCCCCGCAGGCTTTGGCTCCGACTACGTCGATATGTCCGATATTTTCAACGGCTCGGGCTTTGGCATCAACGACATCTTCGATTCGTTCTTTGGCGGAGCCTCTGGTGGCGCGGGCGCCCGCGCCGCTCGTACGCGCGGCCGTGACATGGGCATTCGTCTCACGGTCACCCTCGCCGAGGCTGCGGCTGGCGTCACCAAGACGCTCGCCTACGACCGTCTTGCCCCCTGTGACGATTGTGGCGGCACCGGCGTAGCCGAGGGCGGACACGAGCGTACCTGCGACCGCTGCCACGGCACCGGCCGCGTCATCGAGGTCCAGCGCACCATCTTTGGCCAGATGCAGACCCAGACCACCTGCCCCGTGTGCCATGGCTCGGGCAAGGTCGTCGACAAGCCTTGCGAGACCTGCGGGGGCCAGGGTCGCACCCCCTCGCGCGAGACCGTCGAGGTCAAGGTGCCTGCGGGCGTCCACTCGGGCCAGACCATCCGCATAGCCGGCAAGGGCGAGGCGGGCGTGCGCGGCGATACCTCTGGTGACCTCGTTGTGAGCATCGAGGTCGCGCAGGACGAACGCTTTGAGCGCCAGGGCGACGACCTCTACACCACCGTGCGCGTGGACGCGCTCCAGGCAATCGTGGGCACTACGGTAACGGTCGACGGCATCATGAGGGGCGAGCGCGTTAAGGTCGAGATTCCCGCGGGCTGCCAGTACGGCCAGCAGATCAAGGTGGAGCGCCGCGGTATGCCGCGCCAGGGCATGATCTCTCGCGGCAGCCTGATTGCCGTGGTGCAGGTGGTTGTCCCCACCGACCTCGACAAGCGCCAGCTGCTCGACATCGCAGGCATCGTCGCGGAGCGCACGCTTGGCGAGGAGGGCAACGCCTCCGAGGGCGAGACGCTCGCCGAGGAGGAGGGCGACTCTCCCGCCAGGGACGAGGAGGCCGAGCACCTTGCCGGCGAGCGCTGGACCGCACCCAAGAACCCCTTCAAGGACGCCAGGCGCAAACCGCGCTCCCGCGGCAAGGGCGGTCGCAGGTGAGCGCCGGGCCCTCTCACTCCGTGCGGCGTGGAGCTGCGGGCGCTGCCGGTGAGCAGAGCGCCCACGCTGGCCTCCCCTCCGTTGCCTACGTGAACCTTGGCTGCCGCGTCAATCGCGTCGAGACGGACCTCATTGCCGACGAGCTCACCCGCGCCGGCCTTGCGGTCTCGCCCGAGGAAGAGGCCCAGGCGGTGGTCATCAACACCTGTGCCGTGACGGCTGAGGCCGAGGCAAAGGCCAGGAAGGCCGTGCGCCATGCAGCGTCATTGCCCCAGGCCCCGCTCGTGGTGGCCACGGGATGCGTGGCAAACCTCTTTGCTGACGAGCTTGCCGCCCTTGCGCCCAACGTGACGGTCGAGCGGGACAAGTCGCGCGTGCCCGCCACGGTTCTCGGGGGGCTGGGTGCAGGAGCGCTGGCGGTGGGGGATGATGGCGAGCTTCTAGCTGGCGCCTCAGTAGTCTCGGCCTCAACCCCCACGCCCACCGGCCGCACGCGCCCCGGCATCAAGATCCAGGACGGCTGCGACAACCGCTGCACCTACTGCATCGTGTGGAAGGCGAGAGGGGCTTCCCGCTCCGTGGACGCCGCTCGAGTGCGTGAGCTTGTGCTCCGCTCGCTCGAGCGAGGAGCCAGCGAGGTTGTGCTCACGGGTATCAACCTGGGCGTCTACCGCTCCCAGCTGCCGGATGGCCGCGAGGTGGCGCTCCCTGGGCTTCTCACCTGGCTGCTTGAGACCACGCCCGTGGGGCGCATCAGGCTCTCCTCCATCGAGCCGCCTGACGTCACAGATGAGCTCCTCTCTACGATGGCCGCCTCCAACGGCCGTATTGCCCCTTTTCTGCACATCTGTCTGCAGTCCGGCTGTGACGCCACGCTTAAGCGCATGGCGCGCGCCTATGACACGGCGTTCTTCCGCTCCGCCGTCGAGCGCGCCCACGAGCTTCTGCCCCAGGCGTCCCTGGGGACGGACCTCATCGTGGGATTCCCGGGCGAGACGGACGAGGAGTTTGAGCAGTCGCTCTCGTTCTGCCGTGAGATGGGCTTCTCGCGCATGCACGTCTTTAGGTACTCCAGGCGCCCGGGTACGACGGCCGCTACCGAAGAGGGCCAGGTGGACCCCCATGTGATGGCTGAGAGGAGCGCCCGTGCGCGCAACCTTGCGCACGAGCTGCGCACACGCGAGGCGGCCCGTCTGGTTGGCATGGACGACTTCGTCTGCGTGCAGGCGCCCTTCTGCGGCGTCTCCGGTGGTCTTTTTGATGTCACGTTGGATGCCGAGGCCCCTATCGATGCCGTGGTGCCGGTGCACCTGACGGGTGTCTCCCCGGATGGCACCACGCTTCTGGGCCACGTGTGCCCGCAGGGGGAGCACGCCCTGTGACATGCCCTGTGCCACCCGTTTGGCTATGATTGATTTCTGCGGCGGCGCGCCCTTGGGGTGCGTGCCGCATGAGGTTTTCTGTACGTTCGCCCGCGACTAGCCCGGAGGAGCATGGAACCCACCCGCGTCCGCCTCACGATTCCCGATACCGTTGACCCCACGGCCCTTATGGGGCCGGCCGACACGCACCTTCGCCGCATCGAGGGTGCTTTCGACGAGGCCATGGTCGTGGTGCGTGGCAACCAGGTCCTCATCGTTGGGCCGGCCGAGCAGGTCGAGCAGGTCACCTCGGTCTTCTCGCAGCTCATCAAGGTGGTCGAGGGCGGAGAGATTCCCACCTCCGACGAGGTCGACATCCTCTTGGGCCAAGTAACGCACGGCGTGCGCTATGACCGCGGGCACACGGGCGACGTCATCCTCAGCCACCACGGGCGTCCCGTGCGGCCAAAGACCGCAGGCCAGCGCCGCTACGTGGAGGCAATCCGCTCGAACTCGATCACCTTTGGCGTGGGACCGGCCGGGACGGGCAAAACGTATCTGGCCATGGCCATGGCAGTCGCGGCCCTCAAGCGCCACGAGGTGAGCCGCATTGTGCTTACGAGGCCGGTCGTCGAGGCGGGGGAGTCCCTGGGCTTTCTCCCAGGCACGCTCGAGGAGAAGCTCGACCCTTACGTGCGGCCGCTTTACGACGCACTTCTCGACATGGCAGACGCCGAGAAGGTCGCCACCTACATGGAGCAGGGCACCATCGAGATCGCGCCGCTCGCCTTCATGCGCGGACGCACGTTCAGTGACGCCTTTGTGATTCTGGACGAGGCGCAGAACACCACGCCCCAGCAGATGAAGATGTTCCTCACCCGCATGGGCTTCTCGTCCAAGTTCGTGGTCACGGGCGACGCCTCTCAGCGCGACCTGGTGGGGCCAGGCGGCCTGGACCAGGCGCGCGAGGTGCTCGCGGGGATTGACGACATCGAGTTCGTGGACCTTGATCGCAACGACATCGTGAGAAACGCGCTGGTCGCGCGCATTGTTGACGCCTATGATCGTGCCACGGAAGAGCGTGGCGCGAAGGCGCCTGGGAAGGGGGCCGGCCATGGCAAACGAGTATGACATCACGGCTGAGGAGGGCATGGCCGCTCCCATCAGCGATGACGAGATTCGCGCTGACCTTGATCGCGTGCTTGCCGAGGAAGGCGTCTCCCGCGACTGCCTGGTCTCCATTTCCATTGTGGGAGACGAGCGCATCCGCGAGCTCAACGCCGAGTGGCGCGGGCGCGACGTGGCAACCGACGTCATCTCGCTCGAATGCGAGCGTCCTGACGACCCGGACCTGGCTCCCGGCGAACCCTGCGAACTCGGCGACATTGTCCTCGCGCCGGACTACATCGCCCGCCAGGCAGCTCGCTTTGGGACTACGGCAGCAGACGAGTTCCGCCTGCTTCTCGTTCACGGGACCCTGCACCTCCTTGGCTACGACCATCTTGAGGACGATGAGGCTGAGGTCATGGAGGCACGCGAGGATGCCCTGCTCGCCCTGCTCCCGCATGACGGCGCAACGCGGCCCGTCACGCTCACCAGGCACCGCGAGGGGGTAGACGAGTGATTCCCGGGTCGAACAACGACCACCCGTCGTTTCGCAAGAGCTTCCTGTTTGCCATCCAAGGCTTCAGGACGGCGGTACGCACCGAGCGAAACATCAAGGTGATGATTGGCGGCGGCATTGGTGCCATCGTTGCTGGCTTTGTGGTGGGCCTTGACCCCCTGAGCTGGGCGATCGTGCTCGTGTGCTGTGGGGTGGTAATCTCGGCGGAGCTTCTCAACACCGCCGTCGAGACCGTGGTCGACCTCGTGTCGCCCGAGTTCCACCCGCTTGCGGGCAGGGCCAAGGACATCGCGGCGGCGGCCGTGTGGGTTCTCTCGGTGCTCGTGGCCGTGGTGGGCATCATCGTCTTTGCAAACGCAATCTTTTTCTAGAATGAGACAAAGGGAGTTTCCCTTTGTTTCATCGAGGAGCAGCACGTGGAAAACAACAACGACAGCAACACGCCCTTCAGGAGCGGCTTCGTGGCACTTGTCGGCAGGCCCAACGTTGGCAAGTCGACGCTGGTCAACGCCTGCATGGGCGAGAAGGTCGCCATCACGAGCCCCGTGGCGCAGACCACGCGCAAGCGTCTGCGTGCCGTGGTGAACACGCCCAACTCGCAGCTCGTTATCATCGACACGCCGGGTCTCCACAAGCCCAAGGACAGCCTTGGCAAGGAGCTCAACCAGGCTGCCCTGGCCGAGCTTGCCGATGCTGACGTTGTTGCCTTTCTTGTCGACGCGACCAAGCCGGTTGGCACGGGAGACGCCTGGGTGGCGCGCCATGTCGACGGCTCCGAGGCAGACTTCAAGCTCCTGGTGATCACCAAGGCGGACAAGGCGACGCCCGAGCGGGTCACCTCCCAGCTTGCCGCCGCGCGCGAGCTCGCCCACTTCGATGACGAGCTGGTCATCTCGGCGCGCGAGGGATTTAACGTCGACGCGTTCGTGAAGCTTGTCTCGGCGCACCTGCCCGAAGGCCCCAAGTGGTTCCCCGATGACATGGACACGGATGCCACGCCCGAGGACCTTGTTGCCGAGTTCGTGCGCGAGAAGCTCTTTCTCAACCTGCGTCAGGAGGTCCCGCACTCGATTGGCGTCATCTGCGACGACATCGAGTATGCCAAGGACGGTCACGCCTCCGTCACCGCGACGGTGCTCGTCGAACGAGAGGGACAGAAAGGCATTGTGGTGGGCAAGGGCGGCTCCATGATCAAGACGGTGGGCATAGAGGCGCGCCGCGACATCGAGCGCCTGCTTGGCTGCAAGGTCTACCTGGACCTCTCCGTACGCATCCAGCCCCAGTGGCGCCGGGATGCCAACGAGATCCGCCGCCTTGGCTACAGCGCCGAGGACTAGGGGAGCAGGCACCCATGGCCGGCCGCCGCACACACCGCACGCGCGGCATTGTTCTCGACCACGTCAAGCTTGGCGAGCAGGACCTCATCGTGACCCTGCTCACGGCCAACGGTGCCCAGGTGCGGGCTGTCGCGAAGGGCGCCCGCAAGCCCGGCGGTCGCCTGGCGGCGCGCGTGGAGCTCTTTTCCGAGACGGACTTCCTTCTGGCCTCGGGCAGGAACCTCGACATCGTCTCCGAGGCCACCCTTATCGACCCGCACGAGCGGCTGCGCGGGGACCTCGAGCGCGTGAGCGCCGCCTCGGCAGCTTGCGAGGTGGCACGTCTCACCTCTTTCGAAGACGCCGAGGATTCCTTTGTCTACCCTCTGCTGTCGCGTGCGCTCAAGGCGTTCGAGGAGGCCGTCGACCAGCCCCACCTCGACCTGGCAGTTGCCGCATACGTCTTCAAGGTGCTTGCGCACGAGGGGTGGCACCCGGAACTCGGCCACTGCATCGCGTGTGGGGATCCTTCTCCGCTGTGGTTTTCCTCAGCTGCCGGAGGCGCGCTTTGTGAAAGCTGCGCGCGTGAGGTCCCTGGCGCAGAGCCTGTTTCGCCATCCCAGCTTGCCTGGGTGCGCGCGCTTATCGGGTCTACGTTCGACCAGCTCCTTGCCGCGGACGTCACCTCCGAGTGCGCGCTCTGGCTTGTGGGGTGCGCCCACGGGTGGGCGGCAACGCACCTTGACGCGCGCCTGAGGGCGTTCGAGTTCATGCTCACGCTCTAGGGACGGGGTGGGGCTTACGTCTTAAAGTAAGTTAAGCTTAGTAAATAATACAATTAGTTTAGTTGTTGATTGTTTACACCGACGGTGGCGAGAGGCGGATTCGTGGGCATACAAGGAGACGGTGGCAAGCGGCCTCGAGACAGGCGGCACCACTCCTGGAAGAGGGCCGTTCCCGGCCTGCTCGTTGTAGTCATCGCGCTTGTGGTCGCAGTGGTTGCGACGGGCATCGTGGGCGGCGGTGGAGCTGGCGAGGCTGCATCTGCCACCTCCACGTCCGCGGAACAAGACGCAACGGATACCGCCACTGACTCTACCGCCGCCGACACGTACAGCGCTGATCAGGACGACCAGGCTACCGGGCAAGGCGGTTCGACTGGCTCCTCGCAGGACGAGGCCATAGCCAATGAAGGCTCCTCATCTGGAGACGACGATGGTGTAAGCTACGAGGAGGGCGTCGTCCTTCTCCGCGTGGCAGAGGGACAGAGCGCGGAGGACATTGACGCCGCGTTGGCGCAGCTCGATTGCGTGGACACCAAGTCCGTGGATGACCAGGACCTCTCCAACGGCTTTGTGCGCGTTGCCACCTCCGAGGGCGTCTCGGTCGAGGATGCGGTTTCGCAACTTGAGGGTTTCGGCTTGGACTCGCAGCCCAACTACGCCTACACGCTGGCGGATGACGAGAATGACACGCTGAGCCTCTCTGAGCTCACCAATGATCCGTATTTGAGTGCCTCTGGCTCCGGCGCCACCAACTACGAGGGACTCAACGACACAGAGGTCACGGAGGCGTGGGACCTTGTGCAAACGGATAAGACCGTCTCTGTGGCTGTGCTGGACACGGGAATCCGGTCGAGTCACGAGGACCTCAAGGACAACGTTGTCGCCACCTACGATGCCACGTTAGCCAACTCGGCTAACGGACTCGATGGTGACGTTACCGACGCCACGGATGTCGAGGGACATGGCACCCACGTGGCCGGCATCGTAGCCGCCGAGGCCAACAACGCTAAGGGCGTTGCCGGTACGTCATACAACGCGGGCATCGTGGCCGTGAAGGTGTTCCCCACAAGTACGTTCACTACCCCCGCTGGCACCAAGAAGCTCGAGGGCAATTGCTACACCGATGACCTGGTGTGCGCGTACAACTACGTCATCCAGAATGCCTCGACCTATAACATCCGCGTGGTCAACATGAGTGTTGCTGGTAGCATCTCGGACTTGGACGCCGCCCTCTCAGACTCAATCGAAGAGGCCTATGACCAGGGCATCGTGACCGTGTGCGCCGCCGGAAACCAGAGCTCGGCACTTGGCCTTACCGTTCCATACCTTTCTGCGCCAGCCGACTTCTCGGCGCATCTCGTCGCAGTCATGAACGTGACCTGTGCAAGCGGTTCGTGGTCCCTCTCGTCCTCCTCTAACTACAACACTTCAACTCAGTCGAGCAGTACCTCGAACAAGAACATCTGCGCTCCCGGTACCAACATACTTAGCACCCTTAGAACGGGCGACAGCAGCTACGGCCAGCTGAGCGGTACCTCGATGGCGTCCCCGTGGGTTGCCGGCGTGCTCGCTATGGAGTTTGCCGCCAACAGCAGCCTGAGTGCCGAGGAGGCGATTGGCTACCTGTACGAGTCCGCAGAGGACCTGGGGACAGCGGGATGGGACAGGCAGACGGGGTATGGCCTGGTCAACGCCTACAAGGCCGTCTCTTTAGCAAAGGGCGCCACCACGGTAACCCTTAAGGACATCTCATCGGCGCGTGTGTCTGCCATCCCCTCCCAAACGTATACGGGCTCGGCAATCACCCCGACGGTTACCGTCACGTATGACGGTGCCACGCTTACAGAGGGCACAGACTACACGGTGGCATACTCCAACAACGTGAGTCCAGGTACCGCGACGGTCACGATTACCGGCATTGGAGGTTATACGGGCTCCACGTCCGTGACCTTCACGATCGTTGAGCCCCCCGTGGCCACCGTCCCCATGTACCGCCTCTACAACCGCTGGTCCGGCGAGCACCTCTTCACCACTGACTACTCCGAGTACTCCTACCTCGGCTCCATTGGCTGGACGCAGGAGGGCGTGGCCTGGTACGCCCCGGCCTCGGGCGGCACCCCGGTGTGGCGCCTCTACAACCCCTACTCGGGCGACCACCTCTACACCGGCAGCGCCTCCGAGTACGCCTACCTGGCCACGATCGGCTGGAGGCAGGAGGGGGAGGCCTTCCGCTCGGCCGACCCGTCCTCCGGCGGCGCCCCCATCTACCGCCTCTACAACCGCTGGCTCACGGCGGGCACGCACCTCTTCACGACCGACGCCTCCGAGTACTCCTACCTCGGGACCCTCGGCTGGAGCCAGGAGGGCAAGGTCTTCTACGCGGCGAAGTAGGGGCGGCGGGCAAGTACCGTATGCGGCGATTATGTGGGTACGATTGCCGTCGCGGCGTGCGTGCTATCATACCTAGGTCATTACCCCGCACCTAGCGGCCCGCCAACTGCCTGGCGGCAGTCACCAAGGAGCGCAAGGCCGAGCTCATCAAGCAGTACGGCAAGGACGAGAAGGACTCCGGCTCCGCAGCCGTCCAGGTTGCTCTGCTCACCGAGCGCATCAAGGGCCTCACCGAGCACATGAAGTCCCACAAGAAGGACTTCCACACCCGTCGCGGCCTGCTCATGCTCGTCGGCAAGCGTCGCCGCCTGCTCTCCTACATCAAGGCCCAGGACATCGAGGAGTACCGTTCCCTCATCAAGAGCCTTGGCATCCGCGACAACATCCAGTAAGTGTTCTAAGGGGGCGCCTGCGGGCGCCCCTTGCTTGTGCGCCCGAGAGAAGCGAGGGCGCGCCGCGGGCGTGCGATGCGTCGCACACGCAGTTCTCGTCCCCGCGCGTGGTGCGGGGGCCCGCAAGACGGCCCGTCTGCAATGGGGCAGGCGGAGATAAGAGGAAACATATGACAAAGGTTACACACGAGTTCGACCTCTACGGAAAGCACTACGCTCTCGAAGCAGGCGAGCTCGCAAAGCAGGCCACGGGCGCCTGCCTGGTGAAGAGCGGGGACTCCACCGTCCTCGTGACCGCCGTGGTCTCGAAGGAGCGCAAGGACTACGACTTCTTCCCCCTGACGGTCGACTTCATCGAGAAGATGTACGCCGTGGGCCGCATCCCCGGTGGCTACCTCAAGCGTGAGGCAAGGCCGTCCGAGAAGGCAACCCTCACGGCCCGTATGATCGACCGCCCGCTGCGCCCGTCGTTCCCTGACGGCTTCCGTAACGAGGTTCAGGTCGTTGCCACCCCGCTCGTGGCCGACCAGATTCACTCCGTCGACACCATCTGCGTGATGGGCGCAAGTGCGGCCCTCACGATTGGCGGCGTGCCCTTCGAGGGACCGCTTGCCTGCGTGCGCATTGGCCGCAACCCCGAGACGGGCGAGTTCCTCGTGAACCCCACCTACGAGGAGCGCGACACCTCCGACCTCGACCTCGAGCTGGCTGGCTCGTCCACGTTCATCTCCATGCTCGAGGCTGGCGCCAAGGAGATCAGCGAGGAGGACATGCTCGCTGCCATGGCGTTTGGCCAGGAGGCCATCGCCGCCTTCTGCGAGGAGGAGAAGAAGTTCTTCGCCAAGTGGGAGGAGGCCAACGGTCCCATCGTCAAGAAGGAGTACGTCCTCGACGAGCCCATCCCCGAGGTCCACGATCGCATCTTCGCACACTTCGATGAGATGAGCGCCGCCCTCAAAGACGCCGACAAGCTTGCTCGCATGGGCAAGGTCGAGGCCCTCAAGGACTCCATCAAGGCCGAGTTCTCCGAGGACGAGCAGGCTCAGTGGAGCCGCGCCATTGCCGTCGAGCTCAAGAGCCTCGAGAAGCACGCCATGCGCAAGATGGTCGTCGAGACCGGCGAGCGCGTGGACGGCCGCACCCCCACCGAGATTCGCCCGATCATGGTGAAGCCCGACTACCTGCCCCTGGTCCACGGCTCCGGCCTCTTCCAGCGCGGGCAGACCCAGGTGCTCTCCATCTGCACGCTTGGCATGCTTAATGAGTGGCAGCGCCTCGATACCATCGAGCCCGTCGATGGCAAGCGCTACATCCACCACTACAACTTCCCGCCCTTCTGCACCGGCGAGACCGGCCGCATGGGCAGCCCCAAGCGCCGCGAGATTGGCCACGGCGCACTGGCCGAGCGCGCCCTGCTCCCGGTGATTCCCTCTGAGGAGGAGTTCCCCTACACCATCCGCGTGGTCTCCGAGGTCATGGAGTCCAACGGCTCTAGCTCGATGGCTTCCACCTGCGGCTCCACGCTCGCACTCATGGACGCCGGCGTGCCCATCAAGCGTCCCGTCTCCGGTGTTGCCATGGGCCTCATCCAGGAAGAGGGCAAGACCGTTGTCCTCACCGACATCCAGGGCCTCGAGGACTTCCTCGGCGACATGGACTTCAAGGTGACCGGCACCACCAAGGGCATCACCGCCATGCAGATGGACAACAAGGCAACCGGCCTCACTCCCGAGATTCTGCGCAAGGCGCTCATGCAGGCACACGAGGGCCGCATGTTCATCCTCGACAAGATGCTCGAGCAGATCCCCGCGCCGCGCGAGCACGCCAAGGACACCGCGCCCCAGATCATCAGCCTCCAGATCCCCACGGGCAAGATTCGCGACGTCATTGGGACCGGCGGCAAGGTCATCCGTGGCATCCAGGAGGACACCGGCGCCACGATCGACATTCAGGAGGACGGTACCGTCTTCATCGCCGGCACCAATGGTGCGGGCGAGGCTGCTGCCGAGCGCATCAAGGCCATCGTGAAGGTCCCCGAGGTGGGGGCGGAGTACACCGGTCGCGTTGTGGGCATCAAGCCCTATGGCGCCTTTGTCGAGCTTCAGCCCGGCAAGGACGGCCTGCTCCACGTCTCCCGCGTTGCCGAGGGACGCGTCGACAAGGTTGAGGACGTGCTCAACATTGGCGACGAGGTCCGCGTGAAGGTTCTCGAAGTCGACGAGGAGGGCAAGATTTCCCTCGATCGTCTCGACAAGCCTGAGGCTCCCGCCGGTTCTGGCCACAACGGACACGACGAGGGCAACGGTCACGAGCGTTCCGAGCGCTCTGGAGAGCGCCGCACCCGTGTCCGTCGTCACCCCGGCGACCACGGTGACAGCCGCAGCAACAACGGTGGCGAGAACGGCGAGAAGCGCCAGCCGCGTCGTCACCACGAGGCATAGCTCAGCGCCAGCCATTTAGCTCTATCGCGGGCGGCATCCAACGGGTGCCGCCCGTTTTTCAACGCAGACGGCATCTTTCGACCAGCATCCCCTTGCTTCTGCACGCGCGCCCCCCTAAGCCCTGGGTGGGAGCTGTTGAGAAGGAATTTCCCATTTTTTCGCCGCTCCACGAGCCCATTCTGTCCAGATTCTTCTCAACAGTACGTGAGGGTGGGCTTGGTGCGTCATGGCCTGCCGCTGCGGAAGCACCGGTTGAGCTTCTCGCTGAAGAATGCCTTAACGTGCATTATCATTCTTCCTGCGTGTCTATGACTTGAGGGAGAGTGGTTGGATGAGTCCAAAGGTGAGAAGCGCATTCTTCTGCGGGGTCCTTGCTGCCGCGCTCGCGACTGTGCCACTGCATGCTGTTGCCGAGGAGTTCGGTGCTGCAGGCGTACAGCAGGTTGAGTCTGTTGTCTTGGAGTCCGCCTCCACCTCCTCAGTCATCTCCGAGAAGGTCGATTCTCCAGATACGGCAACTCTTGCCTTGGGTGCAAGCGATACGATGCCGGAGAGCGATCAGGTGCAGAAGGCACAAGACGTCGACCCAGCTAGGCAATCGGCTAACGACACCTCTACAATTGGTGACTCTCCTTCAGCAGACGGCTCTCACGAAGAGACAGTCGATAACGCAAGTACTACCAATGTCGAGTCAAGCGTGACGGAACCGCCTGCGGAACCCGCTCCGGCACCCGTGGCCTCTGAGCCTGAGAAGCCCTCTGAGTCCGCTCCCGCTCCCAGCGTCGAAGTCGACGCAACGTCCATGGCGCCTGCCGCTGATACCAGCGAGTCTGCCCAGAACGTCTACCGACTCTACAACCCCTATAGCGGTGAACACCTTTACACGGCCGACCTCTCCGAGGCCAAGCGCATTGTGGGCTATGGCTGGAGATGGGAGGGTGTGGGCTGGGTGTCTTCCACCTCTACGGGTGAACCTGTCTTTAGACTCTACAATCCCTACAACGGAGAGCATCTCTATACCACCTCGGAAAACGAGGCTTCTTTCCTCGCCTCCCTGGGCTGGAAGCGCGAAGGCACCGCGTGGCGCTCGAGTGGCACAAAGAACGTGCTGCGCGAGTTCAACCCCTACGCTACCGTTGGCACCCACAACTACACCTTGAGCTCTGTAGAAGACGAGAACCTCGGTTCCATTGGCTGGAGGCGCGAGGGCATCGCGTGGTCATCGCTTGACCAGGCGTCATTGCCGGTCGAGCCTTTCTGGGCGACGGGGCCGTCGGGGCGGTGGTGGGTCCAGCGCGATGGGTCCTATGCCGCCGGGCGCCTCATCGAGCCCAACGAGGACGGTAATCCGGGTATCCGCGCTTACGCGACCTCGTCAAACGGGCACGTTGTGCGAGGTGCCGAAACTGTTGGCAACCGAACCATCGTGGCGGATGCCAACACCGGCGAGCTTCCCAGCGCAGAGGGCTGGTGGAAGTCTTCCGCCCCCACGGGCAGCAGCCAATGGTACATGGTAGCCAAGGGCTCAGACGGCGTTCTCTACGCAAAGACTGGGCGTTTTGAGGATGGCGGTTCTGCCTACTACGGAGTGCCCGGACGTGGCTATATTGCGATTGGTCGCGAGCGTGTTGGCAACATCTTCGTGATTACCGATGCCAGCGGAAGGCTCAACGAGTCTACGGGGTTCATCTGGCTCCAGGCCCCCGGTGACTCTTCCACCTGTCTCTACCGCATGGGTGCGTATGGTCCCAATGGCCTCGTTGGTGCCCGTGCCGATGGCTTCTTCACCGATGGCGGCAGCAGGTTCTATGCCGACCCCTCGAGTGGCCGTCTTAACCGTAGCGGGGTGTTCTACGCTGATGGTGCATGGTGGCGCGCCGTTGACTGGGGTGGCTGCTTCTCTGCGGGCAGTTGGCAGGACATGGCCGCCAAGGCACAGAACTACCGCAGCGCCACCAACTACCTTATCCTTGTTGACTGCACTTCCAACCGCACTGCCGTCTATCAGTGGGACAACGGCTGGTTCGCGATACACGAGTGGTCTTGCACCACGGGGGCGAACAACTGCACAGTGAAGGGCCAGTTCGCAACCAACCTCAAGGGATACTCGTTCGGCAGCGGCTTTACCTGCTATTACTTCACGCAGTTCAGCGGAAACTACCTGTTCCACTCTGTTCTCTACTACCAGAACAGCAACAGGGTCATGGACGGCAGGCTTGGTATCAACGCCTCTCACGGCTGTGTGCGCCTCGACATCAACAACGCAAAGTGGATCTACGACAACATCCCTCGTGGCACCAAGGTCGTCACGTACTAGAGGACGCCCGTAAGTTCTCCGTCTTGCTGGAGCCTCGCCCCTTGTGGCGGGGCTCCATTCTTTAGAAATATTCTATATACCTTAAATACCACCGCAGTTCAGTCCCTTTTTTATGCAATGTGAGCCGATCTCCCCACATGAAGCGTGATTCTCTGTAGGCTTTTGGCTGTCAAGCGAGTGGAAACATACCATGGGAGGCTCGCATGCCCCACGTGTCCAGAAGAACGTTTCTTGGGATAGCCGGTTCTGCCCCGCTGCTTCTCCTTCCCCGTGCTGCCTGTGCCGAACAGTCCTCCTTGTCGGCATCGGAGGATGCCTCTGACCTGCAATATCGCATGCAGAACGATCTTGCAGAGAGCTTTCGCTACACAGCGGGTGTCCCAAGCGAGAGCGAGGGCGCTTCCGGCCTCTCCGTTGCCTCGAGCGGCGCGTGGACCAAGACCGATGCGGGCTACCTTTCGAGTGACGGGAGCGTCATCGAAGGGGCCGTTGCCAAGGGCATCGACGTTTCCGAGCATCAGGGAGAGATTGACTGGGACTCCGTCAAGGAGGCGGGAATCGACTTTGCCATTCTCCGCTGTAGCTATGGCTGGCCAGATGATGTGACCTCGGCGAAGCAACATGACAAACGGTTTGCGCGTAATGCCTCGGAGTGTGAGCGCGTGGGCATGCCCTATGGCATCTACCATTACTCCTATGCGGTCGACGCTGCCTCGGCTGCGCAGGAGGCTCGCTATCTCCTTGCCTCAATGGGTGATGCCTCCCCATCGCTTCCCGTCTACTACGACCTCGAAGACGTTACCTTGCCGCATGACAATGCGTCGCTGCTGGGGGACATGGCCACGCGTTTCTGTGAAGCCATAAAAGCTGCTGGGTACACCCCTGGCGTCTATGCAAATCTCAACTGGTGGAACAACTACCTCACGGATTCTCGCTTCGAGAATTGGTCGCGCTGGGTTGCCCAGTATAACTACAGGTGCGACTACACGGGCGGCTATCGCTACTGGCAGTGCACGTCTTCCGGAAGCGTGAGTGGGATCTCCAAGAGCGTAGACATCGACTTTCTCCTGCGCCAGGACTCGGTCCCCGTACACCGCCTCTACAACCCCTACTCGGGCGAGCATTTGTACACCTTGGATGCTGCCGAGAAGGACAACCTAACGAAGATTGGCTGGCGCTATGAGGGCACTGGCTGGTATGCGCCGACCTCAGGCGGTCGTGTTCTGCGCCTCTACAACCCCTACAACGGCGAGCACCTCTATACCGTTGACCAATCGGAGTACGAGAGGCTCCAGGGGATAGGCTGGAAAGGGGAGGGGCTTGCCTGGTATACGTCCAAGCCCACCTCCGGCGAGCCGCTTTTCAGACAGTTCAATCCCTATGAGACGGTTGGCACACACCACTACACCACCAGCGCTGCCGAGCGTGACCACCTTGTGTCCCTCGGCTGGAAGGACGAGGGTGTCGCCTGGTATGGTGCATAAGCGTCTTGTATAGCGTGACGAGGCTACCTTTTGGCGGACTCTCAGACGTGTATACTATTTCCCCAGCTGCAATTTGGGGGGACGCCATGAAACGTCATATTGGTTGTCTGAGGCACTTGCCCTTGCTGGCAAGCCTTGCTATGGCAGTTGTCCTGTTTGCCGGTGTCGCTCCGGCTTTCGCCCAAGGCACGCTTAAGGCAGTGGCGATGTACCGGCTCTACAATCCCTTTACCGGTGAGCATCTGTACACCTCGAGCACGGATGAGCTCACGCGCCTTGACCGGATTGGGTGGAACTACGAGGGCATAGGCTGGTACGCGCCGGTGGAGTCTTCTACGCCGGTCTATCGTCTCTACAACAGGTATTCGGGAGACCATCACTTTACGACGAGCTTGGATGAGTACAAATCGCTTGTTGCGCTTGGCTGGACCGGCGAGAACATTGGCTGGTACTCTGACGATGCCAAGAGCGTCGAGCTTTACCGGCAGTTCAACCCCTATGCCACTATTGGCACGCATAATTACACAGCATCGCGTGACGAGAATGACCACCTTGTGTCGTTGGGGTGGCATGCGGAAGGCACCGCGTGGTACGGGCTTGACCGTGCGTCGGTGGGTACCGTCGTGAACGGCACCCCCATCCTTGGGACAAGTGAGCACACAAGGAGGCAGGTGAAGGACAACCTCTCCTCTGCGCTCAAGGCTCGCGGCAGGGAGTTTCCATCTGACGTGTACGCGCAGTATGGAGCGAGCAACGTAGACGAGTTTGTTGACCGTCTCTTTGATGCCGCCGAGGCAGAGGGCGTGCGCGCCGATGTCATCTACGCACAGGCTATGGTTGAGACTGGCTACCTTGCGTTTGGCGGTGCCGTACAGCCTGAGTACTGCAACTTCAGCGGGCTTGGGGCTACCGATAGCGGTGGCGAACCCAATAGGTTCTCAAGCGTCTACGAGGGTTTTCTCGCCCAGGCGCAGCATCTACGTGCCTATGCCGGCTATAGCCCTCGTTCATCGAACATAGTGGACCAGCGCTATGGTACCTGGCTCTTTGGCCGTGCTACTACGGTGGAGGGCCTTTCGGGTACGTGGGCCAGCGATTCTGGTTACGGTGCAAGCATTCTCGCCATTCTCTACAGCTTCTAGTAGTGGCCGGGCATTGTTGCCCGGAGCTTCAAGGGGGATATCGTATCGTGCAACATGAGAGCCACACGTTCTGCCTGACTAATCGCGTAGCCCTGGTGACTACGCTGGGGCTTGCCCTGCTGGGGACTCCCGCCGTTGCATTTGGTGTCGAGAACAGCGTGCCAACCACCGCGGGCACCGCCTCTGTCTTGGAGCCCGCGCAGTCGCAGGCCGACGAAAGCACCGCTCGACCCGTTGCTTCTCAGGCGACCGATTCGGAAGCTACGGATGAGACCACTCCCAAGGATGCGCCGCAAGAGCCTGCTGTCAGTGGTGCCGATGAGTCTTCCGCCGCACCTGATGCTGCCAATGAGATAGACACTGCCTCGGAGCAGCAGCCCAAAGCCGAGAACACTGCTTCTTCTCAGCAGCCGAAGGTTCAAAACGAGGAGACCCCGGAGGTCGGCCAAACCAAGGAGATTCCGGCGGCCACCCAAACCGAGACTACTGCCGTCTCCTCTGATGCTGCAGAATCCTCATCCCACGCGGAGGCCGTTGAGACAAGCGACTCTACCCCGGCGGCAGCTCCCGAGGACAGTGCATCGACTGCGGCCACGACCTCCTCGCTCGCGCCTGCCAAGGAGAGCCTCTCCTCGGTTCCCATGTATCGTCTGTACAACAGGTACAATGGCGAGCACCTTTTCACCACGTCCGCTTCTGAGGCGCAGAATCTCGTGTCGGTCGGCTGGTCTGGCGAGTCCGTCGCATGGTTTACTCCCAGCTCCGGAAACGCCGTCTATCGCCTCTACAACCCCTATTCTGGCGATCACCACTACACCACGGACAAGAGCGAGTACGACTACCTCGGTTCCATTGGATGGCGCAAGGAGGGAGAGAAGTTCTACTCGGACGGCTCCCGAGCCACCCCGGTCTTTCGTCTCTTCAACCCGTATGTGACCATTGCCACGCATCATTACACCACGTCCCAGAGCGAGTACAACTATCTGGGTACGATTGGTTGGAAGCAAGAGGGCAAGGGCTGGTACGGCGTAGCCATGCCTGCGGATGGCTGGTATGTCTCGCCAACCGGAGAAGAGCTTTACATCCAGGGCGGTGTCGTGAAGTCAGACGCTGTTGTCACCAACGAATCTGGCCAGGAGCGCTACATCACTTCAGCGGGCTTTGTCGCCAAGGGTTCGAGGTGGACGTCGCCCTCAAGCGGTATCATCTATGTCACTGCAGACGATGGCGCGATTACTCAGAAGTTCAACCCGCAAGCAGGCCTCGAGTATTGCTGGCTCAAGAGCTCGCCCTATTGGTCCGGCGCTGGCGTAGTCAAGGAACTCCTCATGAACGTCCACTACTCAAAGGGACGTTATGGGGCATCCATCTCCAAGATCGTCATTCACCACAACATGGGCAACCTCACGACGGAGACCTGCTATGCCACATGGCAGACGCGCGCTGCATCAGCGCATTATCAGGTTGAGGCAAACGGTACTGTGGGCCAGCTTGTGCTTGACTCGGACACGGCATGGCAAGCAGGAGACTGGCAGATAAACACGAGAAGCATTGGCATCGAGCATGCGGACTACATAGACGCCTCTGGGCAGTGGCGCATGACCGAGGCGACCATCAACTCGGGGGCCCGGCTTGTCGCTGCGCTCTGTCTAGAGTACAGCCTCGGCAGGCCGCAGTGGGGCGTCAACGTAGTGGGGCACAACGAGTGTACCTCCACGGAATGCCCCGCCTCGCTCGCCATTGGCGGCTCGCAGCACAACGAGTACCTGGCTAAGGCCCAGGAGTGGTACGACAAGCTCTCGAGGATTTAGGGTAAAGCGGTTCGAGACAGCGAGACGCCCCGTCGGGTATTCCGGCGGGGCGTCTTTCCTTTTAGAAGTGCCAGTAGGAGTTGAGCGGTCCGTAGGTCCTCAAGTGTGGGCTGTAGGAAGGATCGCCCTCGGCGTAGTACGACGGCCATTTCATGCGCATGAGACCAATCTCGTGCTCAAAGCGGTCGTGCTGCTCGGGGGAGTAGTCGGAGCCGCGGGAGACCGACTCGAAGTGCGTGAGCGCCACCTGGGGCGTGTACACCACCAGCAGACCTCGCTTGCGAAGCCGCAGGCAGAAGTCGACGTCGTTGAAAGTCACGGCGAATGTCTCGTCGAGCCCTCCCAGCTCGTCGAAGAGCGCGTGACGGACCATGAGGCAGGCCCCTGTCACGGCGGAGAGGTCCTGCTCGCACTCGACCAGTGACCAATAGCCATGGTCACTGTCGGGAAGGTCCGTCCCAAAGTGGTTGGCACACCCTCCGCTTACGATGACGCCAGCGTGCTGGATGGTGTTGTCGGGGTAGAGGAGACGCGCACCAACCGCTCCAACGTCTTCACGAGACGCAAGGCCCACCATGCGTTCGAGCCAATCCGGTGTCCTCAGTTCCATGTCGTTGTTCAGAAGGAGCAAATAGTCGCCGGAGGATTCCTGGGCACCATAATTGATGATGCTCGAGTAGTTGAAATCGCCCTTGCCCTGCCACGTGACTACGCGCACGCGCCCCTTGTTCTCATGCTGTACCTGCTCGTAGTACGAGAAGGTCTCTTCGCGCTCGCTGTTGTTCTCGATAACGACCACCTCGTAGTTGTCATAGGTGGTCCTGCCAAGGATGGAGTCAACGCAGCGCTGGAGAAGCTCCACGTGGTCGCGCGAGGGGATGAGGATGGAGACGAGCGGCTGCTTGGCGGGTGGCCTATGGAACACATGGTACGAGAAGGGACGCTCTCCCTCGGATACCTCGACGTCTACGCCTATGCGCTTGAAGTGGGCGCGCACCGCGGCCATGCCCGCCTCCTGCGCGTAGGTCTTGGCGTCGCTGCTCGTTGCCGTGGACGTCTCCCACATGCGCCAATGGTAGAGGACGCGGGGTACGTGGGTAACGCGGCGGGCCTTCTCTACGGCCTGCAGCGTAAGGTGGTGGTCCTGCGCGCCCTCGAACGCGGGGTTGTCAAACTCCAGGTTCATGAGGAGGCTGCGGCGCACCGCAAGCATGTGACAGATGTAGTTCTTGCAGGTGAGGAGGTCAATCTCGAACTGCGGCTTGAGGAACGGCTGTACGTGCGTGCCTGCGGGGTCAATCTTGTCCTCGTCGCAGTAGAGCACGTCCGTCTCGGGATCTTTGTTCACGGCTTCGGTGTAGTGGAAGAAGAGGTCCGGCTCGATCGTGACTTCGTGGTCGACAAAGCCCACGAAGTCACCGGTTGCCGCGCGGATTCCCGCAGCCGTGTTGAGCGTGATGCCCAGATTCTTGTGGAGCGTGATGCTGCGGATTCTCTCGTCAGACGCAACGGCGGCAGCAACCTCCTCGGCAAGCTCCCCGTCCTCGGGGGACGCGTTTACCAGGATGAGCTCCCAGTGCGGATAGGATTGCGAGACAAACCCTGCCACGAGGTCCTCGAGCTGCTGGTGCGTGGTGTGGAAAAGCGGGACAACGACGCTCCACGTGACCTCGTTGTCAAAGCGCACCTCGCTCTGGAGGCGAAGCTCCCAGGGCTGGACCTGCTGCTTGTGGAACCACTCGTTGTAATAGGGGTCGCGATCAGCGGACCTCGTGAGGACCTCGTTCTCGTAGACCAAGTGGTCGAGGTCGGGCTTTGCCAGCTCGAAGAAGGTGTGCTGGTGGGGGTCAGCTTTGTCCCAGGCGTCAAAGATGACGGTGCGCTCGTCTCTGGGCAGCCGGACCGAGAAGACCGTCTCGCGGAACTTGACCGTGCCCGAGAAGCGTGCATCGAACTTCTGGGAGCCCATGAAGATGGGCGCGGAGTCTATGGGCGCCAGCGCCTGGTCTCGCACGCGAAGTGCTACCTCGCCATCCTCACGCCAGGGGACGCGGACTGCCACGCGCACGATGGCGGAGCCCCTGTCGGGAATGGCTTTCTTGA
Source organism: uncultured Coriobacteriaceae bacterium (assembly GCA_902773995.1). Taxonomy (GTDB): domain Bacteria; phylum Actinomycetota; class Coriobacteriia; order Coriobacteriales; family Atopobiaceae; genus Tractidigestivibacter. Next base: position 57,917 of record CACYGL010000001.1, read on the forward strand.
TGAAGATGGTCGAGAAGAGGAACTGGCGGCCATTGTCGTAGTCGCGAATCCTGCTCGTGAGGTCCTTGTGGACGCGGTAGTTCATGCGGGACTGCAGCTTGGCGTCGCGAAGGCTCACGGTTGCCGCGCCAACCTCAAACCACGCGCTTGCATCCTGTATGGCCCCGTCGGAGGCATAGATGGTGTAGGAGATGTTGGAGGTGCTGGAGTGCACGTCGACAAGAACGACCACGGCTTCGGTAGGCGTGTCGCGGAAGACCTTGGCGGGCACGTCCTCGCCGTTGTCATCCTGAGCGCTAATATCGAGGAGCGCGTCTGGAGAGACGCCTTCGAGAGAAATGAGCTGGTAGATCTTCTCGGCATTCCTGCAGATGCCCATGGTAGTGATGTTCAATCTGACCGCCTTGTGTTGTCCCTGTGGCTTTGTCCTGCGCATTCGCAGTGCCCAAGTATACGATTTGCTCGTTGGGGAGTGGTGCGTCAGGGGTCGAGGCCTGCAATTTACATGACGAGGGGGAACGTCTAGGCTGGTACCGGGGCTGCGCCCTCTACAATTTTCGCATTGCGCCACACATATCCGATGGGAGAGACTTCACATGAAGGGCATCATCCTTGCCGGCGGTTCCGGCACGCGGCTCTACCCGCTCACCACGGTCACCAGCAAGCAGCTCCTCCCGGTCTACGACAAGCCCATGGTCTACTACCCGCTCTCCACGCTCATGCTGGCGGGCATCCGCGACATCCTCATAATCTCGACCCCGCGCGACCTGCCCAACTTCGAGCGACTCCTGGGCGATGGGTCAGACTTCGGCATCTCGCTCTCCTACGCCGAGCAGCCCGAGCCCAACGGCCTCGCGCAGGCCTTCGTCATTGGCGCGCCCTTCATCGACGGCGGTCCGTGCGCGCTCGTGCTGGGCGACAACATCTTCTACGGCAACGGCCTCTCGCGCCACCTGCGCCGCGCCGCGGCAAACGCCGAGGCAGGCCGCGCGACGGTCTTCGGCTACCGCGTGGACGATCCCGAGCGCTTTGGCGTCGTCGAGTTCGACGAGAACTACAACGCGGTCTCCATCGAGGAGAAGCCCGCGCACCCCAAGAGCAACTACGCCGTGACCGGCCTCTACTTCTACGACTCCCGCGTGACCGAACTCGCCGCCGCCGTGAGGCTGTCGGCACGCGGCGAGTACGAGATCACCGACCTCAACCGCATGTACCTCGAGGACGGCTCGCTCGACGTGGTGACGCTCGGCCGCGGCTACGCGTGGCTGGACACGGGCACCATGGCCTCGCTCTTCGAGGCATCGCAGTTCGTGCGCACGGTCGAGACGGCGCAGGACCTACCCGTCTCCGTGCCCGAGGAGATCGCCTACGACAACGGCTGGGTCTCCCGCGAGCGGCTGCTCGAGTGCGCCGAGCGCTACGGCAAGAGCGACTACGGCAGGCACCTGCGGATGGTTGCCGAGGGCGGCATAGTTCCCACGAGGCCCTACGATGACTAGTCAGGCTTCTCCGCGGCTCTCGGTGGTAATCCCCGCGCACAACGGAGAGCGCTACCTCGAGGAGTGCGCGGCCAGCGTGCTGGGGCAGGACTTCAAAGATCTTGAACTCATCCTCGTGGATGACGCATCCTCCGACGCCACGCGAGACGTGATCGGACGCCTTGCGGCTGCCGATCCCCGCGTAAGGCCGGTCCTTCTCGACGAGAACCAGGGTACGTTAGGCGCCCGGCAGGCAGGTGTTGCCGCAAGCAGGGGAGCGTACGTGACGCTTGTCGACCAGGATGACGAGTTTGCCCCAGGGGCGCTTGCCAAGGTGATGGTGCATGCGGGTGAGGCGGACATCGTGCACTTTGGGGTGTGCGTGGAGCCTGAGAGCGAGGCTGCCCAGAGGGCCGCTGCCGGCATGGAGGGCTTTCTCACGCCTGTGGCCCGCCGCCTCGAGGGCAAAGAAATTCTCCGCGTGCAATTCTCCGAGCAGGGAAACTTCGACTGGCACGTGCATCACAAGCTCTATGACGGTGATCTCGCCCGTCGAGCATGGGGGATGTCTGCCAAGACCCGCCTGCTCCTCTCGGATGACATCTACCTCTGTATGATTCTTGACTCGCTTGCGGGCTCCTACGTGGGCCTTGGCGATGCACCGTGGTACGTCTACCACTTGGGCAGGGGGGAGACGCTTGGCGCGCGAGAGACGCTCGACGCTCTGCGTAGGACCTCCGAGCGCGAGCTCAAGGGCTGGCACCTCATGCGCGACTTTGCGAGTGACCATGCCTTGGACCTGCCGCGCGACGACTGGTCGGAGCGCGTTGCCGACGCGCGCGACCGCATCTACGAGAACGTCTCGAACGAGATGATCGACGGATTGCCTGCGGCCGAGCTTCCCCAGGCCGTGGACATGCTGCTCTCGCAGTGGCCGGCCGACGCCGTGGCAGGGGAACTCTGGCGCTATGTCCGCGACCGCGCCTACGAGCGTTTTGACCGCCATGTCGAGCCCACGCGTGGCGACTCCCTCGACCAGGTGCTAACGCTTGCGCGCCGTGCCGACGCCCTTATCGCTCCCGGGGATGGCTCCGAGCGCTACCGCCAGATGAAGGGCGTTGCCCAGACGCACCTCCGCGAGCTTGCCGAGCGCCATCCTGACCAGGCGGGATGGCTCGTAGACGCACCCGCTGGAAGTGGCAGCCCCTCTCGTGCCGGCGGCGCCTCCGGCATGCTGCGCAGGCTTCTCGGCAGGCTCTCGCGGTAGCACTCTCGAACGGCAGGAGTGGTGCCCGCACTTCTCCGCAATCATCGTGGAGCGTTACCACGTCTGCGCTGTCTTGGCTACAATAGATTGGCTAGAGCACCAATGTGTTCGCCCAGCGGCCATTGGGACACAAACCGTAGCTGTTGCGGCTGGTGGCACACGGCCATCAGGACCGCTCACTAAATAACGGCATACGCCGTACGTATTGACCCCGAGGAAAGGATTCCCCCAGCAATGCCAAAGAAAGAAACCGCCCTCAAGATCATCCCGCTTGGTGGTCTTGACGGGATCGGCAAGAACATGACCGTGTTCGAGTACGGAAACGACATGGTCATGATCGACGCCGGCCTCATGTTTCCCGATGACGAGCAGCCTGGTATCGACCTCATCCTGCCTGACTACACCTATGTTCTTGAGAACGAGGACAAGCTGCGCGGCATTATCATCACCCACGGCCACGAGGACCACACGGGCGCCCTCCCGTACCTGCTGCAGGACCTCACGCACAAGGTGCCCATCTACTCCAGCAAGCTTACCCTTGGCATCATCGAGGGCAAGCTCGCCGAGCACAACATCAAGAGTCCCAAGTTCCGTGAGGTTCAGGACGGCTCGACCATAACCCTGGGTGCGTTCAACATCACGTTCTTTGCCATGACGCACTCCATTCCAGCTGCGTTTGGCGTCTTCATGAACACGCCTGCGGGCAACGTCATGCACACCGGCGACTTCAAGCTTGACCAGACCCCCATCGACGGCGTGCGTCCCAACTACGCTGCCATCAACCGCTTCGCTGCCGAGGGCGTCGACGTCCTGCTCTCCGACTCCACCAACGCCACGCGTCCTGGCTTCACGCCGTCCGAGGCGGCCGTTGGGCCCGCGCTGCGCCACATCATCAAGAACGCGCCCGGCCGCGTCTTCGTGGCCTCGTTCTCGAGCCACATCCACCGCCTGCAGCAGATCTGCGACGCCTCCGTGGCGGTTGGCCGCAAGGTTGTGGTGACGGGCCGCTCCATGGTCACCAACACCAAGGTTGCCCGCGAGCTTGGCTACCTGCGCATTGCCGACGAGAACATCATCGACGCATATGACCTCGAGAAGCTCCCGGACGAGCAGATCGTGGTCCTCTGCACGGGCAGCCAGGGCGAGCCCCTCTCGGCGCTTGCCCGCATGGCCAACGGCGAGCACAAGAGCCTCTCGATCCACGAGGGCGACACGGTCATCATCTCGGCCAACCCCATCCCGGGTAATGAGAAGAGCGTCCAGGGCATCATCAACTCGCTCTCAAAGCTGGGCTGCGACATCTACGACAAGAGCCAGGCCCTGGTTCACGTCTCTGGCCACGGTTCGCAGGAGGAGCTCAAGCTCATGCTTGCCATGGTCAAGCCGCGCAACTTCATGCCGGTCCACGGCGAGGCCCAGCACCTTCGCGCCCACGCCAAGCTCGCGCAGCAGGTCGGCATTCCCGAGAAGAACATCTTCATCCTCGACAACGGTGATTCGCTCGAGGTTCGTCACGGCAAGGCCCGTCGCGGCCCCTCGGTCGACTCCGGCGTGGTCTACGTCGACGGTCTGTCCATCACCGATGCCAACCCCGTGGTCTTGCGCGACCGCCAGCGCCTTGCGCAGGATGGCGTCATCACCTGCGTGGTTGCCATCCGCTCGAGGAACCACTCCGTCGACACCATCGACCTTTCTGGGCGAGGCGTCTCCTTCGCCACGGACGAGGTGCTCATGGACGATGCCCGAGCGCTCGTTCGCTCCCAGGTCGAGCGTCTCGAGAAGGGCAACGGTGCGAGCATTGACACCGTGCGCAAGGGCGTGAGAAACTCGCTTTCCAACTTCCTCTGGAGCAAGACGCACACGCGACCGATGGTGATACCGGTCGTGATGGAGGTCTAGGCACATGCCCTCAAATCGCAGATCAAACGCAGCAGGCAAGGCAGCAAAGAAGGGGTCAAACTCGCGGGGTGCCGGCTCGCGCCAGGCGGCGCGCGGCCGGGGCTCGGCCGAGAAGGCCTCTCAGGGCCTCTCGTCAACGCAGAACGACATCCTCGGCGTGATTCTGGCCGTAGTTGCCGTTGCCATGTTCGTCTCGCTGGTGGCTCCGTCCTCGGCTATCGTGACGAGTGCGGTTGGCCATCTGCTCACGCAGGGCTTTGGTGCTGGTGCCATCCTCGTGCCCATAGCGCTCTTCATCTTTGCGTGCACGTTCTTCATGGATGAGGACGGGCCAATCTCCGGGCGTGTGGCGGGTGGCCTCGTGCTTATCGTGGTTGCCGTCCTCGCCCAGTTCTCGCTTAACCAGCCTGGCGTTGCCGATAACCCCGCTGCCGCCCTTGCCGAGCCTGCGCTCGAGTCTGCCGGCGGGTACGTGGGAGGGTTCGTTGCCTTCCTGCTCGTCCAGCTCGTGGGCGTGATCGTGGGCAACGTGGTCCTGGTAGGCGTCATCATTGCCGGCGCGGTGGTCTGTGGTTTCTCGATCTCTGGAGCTGTGTCAAAGATTCACCTGCGGGCGCAGGAGGCGTCCGAGAATCGCCGCATCGCCCGTGAAGAGCGCGCGGCCGAGCGTGACGCGGCTCGCGAGGCCGCTCTTCCCGTGGCGCAGGCAGCTGGTACTGCCTCCAGCCGTACCCAGGGATCGCTCTTTGACGAGACTGGCGAGGGAGAGACATCGTTCATCGGCACGCGCAAGACGAGCGTCCTGCGACGCGGCCGTGCCAAGAAGGCGGATCCCACCGTTGCCACCGCGGACGGGGGAGAGCAGGAGGCAAGCGCCACAACGCTTCTCGATGCGGCTCCCACCACGCTGCTCGACAAGCCTGCGAAGGCGACGAAGACCTCCAAGGCGCGTGGTTCTCGCAGCGCCAAGGACAAGGAGGCAACGCCCGCGTTTCTTGCCGGCCACACCTCTTCAGCAAAGCCTGCACCTGTGCCCGCGCCGTCCAACAACGAGGACGGCAAGGAGCTCCCGCCCGCAGACATGCTCAAGGTGAATCCCAACTCCGGCGTGAGCGCCGAGTCGGACGAGGAGCTCTCCTCTGTTGCCGCAAAGCTCCAGGGCACGCTCGAGGAGTTCGGCCTCACTTCGCGCGTGGTCGGCTGGGTTGCCGGCCCCTCCGTCACCACCTTTAAGATCGAGATGGGCGAGGGCGAGCGCGTGAGCAAGATCACAAACCTCCAGGACGACATTGCGCTCTCGCTGGCCTCGCGCTCGGTGCGCATCTTTGCGCCCATTCCGGGCACCTCGCTCGTGGGCATCGAGATCCCCAACAAGACAACGCAGCCCGTCTACCTGGGAGACGTCCTTCCCTACGTCAAGGGAGGCCCGCTTGAGGCGGCGTTTGGCCGCGACTCCGAGGGAAACCCCGTGGTGGTAGACATCGCCGGGCTTCCGCACCTTCTGGTTGCGGGAACCACAGGCTCTGGTAAGTCTGTGCTGCTCAACAGCATTGTCATGACCATCCTCATGCGCGCCACGCCCGAGGAGGTCCGTCTCATCATGGTGGACCCCAAGCGCGTCGAGTTCACGTACTACGCCGGCCTGCCGCACCTCTATGTTCCCGTGGTGACCGAGCCTAACAAGGCCGCGAGCGCACTCTCCTGGGGCGTCACCGAGATGGAGCGCCGCCTTAAGGTCTTCGAGCACTACAAGGTCCGCGATATCAAGTCCTACAACCGTGACGTCGATGGTAGCAAGTACGCCGACATGGAGAATCCTCCCAAGCACATGCCGTACTTCGTCATCGTGATCGACGAGCTCTCTGACCTCATGATGGTTGCCGGCAAGGACGTCGAGGCCTCGATCGTGCGCATAGCCCAGCTGGGGCGCGCCGCCGGCATCCACCTCATCGTTGCCACGCAGCGCCCCTCGGCAGACGTCGTGACGGGCCTTATCAAGGCCAACATCGACAACCGCGTGGCACTTTCGGTCGACAACGGCATGAACTCTCGCATCATCCTCGACCAGACAGGCGCCGAGCGCCTTCTTGGCCACGGTGACATGCTCTATAAGCTCCGCGGCTCTCGCCCCAGGCGTGCCCAGGGTTGCTTCGTCTCGGAGGAGGAGGTCGAGCATGTGGTGGACTTCATCAAGGAGCACCACGACACCGACTATCACGACGACATCCTTACTGCCGTCTCGCCCGTCACCCCTGGTGGTCCGAGCGAGGCGTCTGCCCCTGCCGATGACCCCCTTCTCTGGGAGGCGGCTGACATCGTTGTGAACTCTCAGCTGGGTTCTACCTCCAGCCTTCAGCGAGCCCTCTCGGTGGGGTACGCTAGGGCTGGAAGAATCATGGACATGCTCGAGAACAAGGGTGTCGTGGGGCCCGCCAACGGCTCCAAGCCGCGTGACGTCCTTCTCGACAAGGAGGGCCTCGAAGACCTCAAGGCCGCCGAGCAGGATTTTGAGGAGGTGTAGCCCACCATGCCGTCGCGTCCGCGCTTCAGCGAGATGCTTCTCGACCGCCGTCGCCAGCTCGGCCTTACGGTGGGACAGGCCTCGCAGGTCCTGAAGCTCAAGGAGCAGGTCCTCATTGCCTTCGAGGAGGGGGACTTCGATAACATCCCCCAGAGCGGCTACGCCCAGGGTATGCTTTCCTCGTATGCGCGTTACCTGGGCCTCAACCCGCGTGAGATCGTGGACCTCTTCCAGGAGGAGCTCTACGAGCACGTGCACGGTACCTCCTCGCATGAACTGCGCCGTCGCACGCGCGACACCCAGTCTGGCCGTGGCGTTCAGGGCTACGACGTCGTGAATGAGGCAGAGTCCCGCCCCAAGGCATACGTGCAGTACCGCGGGCTCCTTCCCACCTCGGGGGGGCCTGCGGGTGACATGGGCGCTTTTGCCACCACCTCGGGTCCCAGGCCGCGTACCCCGTCATCGGTGCCCCTTGCCGGATCGAGCTACCCCACATCATCCCGGAGCCAGTCTCCCTCGTACTCGCATGCCGAATATGTCTACGGAAGGCCGTACAACGCCACCTCGGAGCGCGACGAATACCGTGAGCGTGAGAGGGACCGCTATGCCTCTCGGCAGCGTGGAAGGTATGCGCAGCAGAGGCGCCGCGTTGACGACCCCGCAAACCGGCTCCTGCGCGAGGGCCAGAACGGCGTTGAGGAGCGACGCGAGACCGCTCGTGCCTACCGGCGTGATTCCTCTCGGGCCCAGCGTCTCTACGAGCGCGACAATGTGAGCACCAGGAGCGTCCGTGCCGGTGAGTACACCGATGACCTTCGCTACGACGATGGCGCCAGGCCCTATGACCGCGCGTCTACCATCTCGGGAAGGCGCTCGTCGAGAAACATCGCCAGTGTGGACAGGCCAAACGTACGTCGCCGCTCTGAGGGGCAGCGCGGCAGGATCCCCGGTGGCTCTCGCGGCCATAGTGGACAGGACCGTCGCACCACGCTGCTCGTGATTTGCGCCCTTGCGCTGGCGCTCACGCTCATCCTGGTCTTCTCGATTCGCTCATGCGTGAGCAGCAGGTCGACTACCTCACAGGAGTCGAAGACCACCGTGCCCGTAAGCACGACCTCCACGGACTCGTCCTCGAGCGACACGGGCTCGACCGATTCCTCGTCGACGCAGACAACAACGACTACGACGGATACCAAAACGTCGACGGATGGCTCTTCTACTACCGACGCGTCTTCTTCCGACTCCTCGGCCTCTACCGAGACCGTGGTCACGGTTTCTGTTGCCAGCGGTGAGACCTCATGGCTCGAGATCACCAATGACGGCACAAGCGAGGAGGCGAGTACGGTTACGGGGCCCTGGGAGCAGAGCTACACCGTGACCGACTCCATCACCATTCGTGCAGGCAATCCCGGCGTGGTCACCGTCACCGAGAACGGCACGCAGAAGAGCTTCGACTCTAGGGCCTCTGGCATCGGGTCCCTCACCATCCAGGGGACGCCAGCCACCACCGACGGAAGCTCGACGGACACCACGACGGGTACTACAACGGGGACCTCGAGCACCAGCACCACGGGCAGCTCGAGCACGTCTGGCTCGCAGACGTCGACTGGTAGCACCACGACGTCATCCACGTCGTCTGGTACCACCGGCACTATCAAGAGCAACTAGGTCAAGGGGCCTCGAATTGGCCCAGGGTTTGAGAAACGCCAACGCGCAGCCAGATGGGGCGCGCACAGGCATGAGAGGATGACGCATGGCCAAGGATTCCAGCTTCGACGTGGTCTCGACTGTCGACATGCAGGAGGTCGACAACGCCTACCAGCAGGCGACCCGAGAGATTGCCCAGCGCTACGACCTCAAGGGTACGGGAGCGTCTCTTACCCTCGCCAAGGGCGAGGGCGTGTTCACGGTGGAGGCCCCCTCAGAGTTCGTCGCGGGCCAGGTGCGTGACATCCTCGGATCCAAGCTCGTCAAGCGCGGTGTCGACCTCGCTGCCCTGCGCTGGGACAAGCCGCAGGCTGCCTCGGGCATGAGCGTGCGTCAGCAGGGGCACCTTGTCCAGGGCATCGACGCCGAGCTGGCCAAAAGGATTTCCAAGGATATCCGTGACTCCAAGCTCAAGGCAAAGGCTACCATCGAGGGCGACAAGCTTCGCGTAAGCTCTCCCTCCAAAGACGCGCTGCAGCAGGTCATCGCCCTGCTTCGCGGCAACGACTACGGCCAGCCCCTCCAGTACGTCAACTACCGATAAGGTCAACTTATGCCAAGCATTCTCTTTATCACCCGTGGGTGCGCCAAGAACGAGGTAGACACCGACCGCATGCGCGCCCTGCTCCTCGGCGCCGGCTACGACGAGACGGACGACCCCGATAAGGCTGACCTCGCGCTTATCAATACCTGCTCCTTTCTCGTCTCGGCCACGCAGGAGTCGCTCGATACCACCCTCGAGATTGCGCAGCAGGAAAAGGACGAGGGTCGCACCCTCCCCATCGTGATGTGCGGCTGCGTGCCGTCCCGCTACGGTGCCCCCCTTGCGGATGAGCTTCCGGAGGTTTCGGCCTTCGTTAACGCTGATGACGAGGATGGGATTGTTAGCGTTGTGGATGACGTGCTGGGCCTTGAGCGCGACGTTGCACCTGGCGTTCCCCAGGGCGTCCTGCGTACCGTGGACGGCGCGAGTGCGTATGTGAAGATCTCCGAGGGCTGCGACAGGTTCTGCGCGTTCTGCGCCATCCCGTACATTCGCGGGCGCTACCACTCCCGTGATGCCCGCGAGATCTGCGACGAGGTTCGCTCACTCATGGAGGGCGGCGTGCGAGAGGTCGTGCTCATTGGGCAAGACACCGGCATCTGGGGCTCAGACCTTGATGAGCCCCGTACCCTGGCTTCGCTCCTTCGCCAAGTCGCCGAGGTCGTGCGTTCCTACGGTGGCTGGGTGCGCGTTCTCTACCTGCAGCCCGAGGGCATGACCGAGGAGCTCGTCTCCACAATTCGTGACGTCCCCGAGGTGCTGCCCTACATCGACATCCCCATCCAGCACTGCTCGGCTAGCGTGCTCGAGCGCATGGGCCGCAAGGGGTCGGCAGAGGAGTTCTCCGCGCTCTTTGCGCACCTGCGCAAGGAGATTCCCGGCATGGTGCTCCGCACGACGGCCATGGCTGGGTTCCCGGGCGAGACGGATGAGGAGGCGCAGGAGCTGCTCGACTTCCTTCAGGATGAGGAGTTCGACTACTGCTCCGTGTTTACCTACTCGCCCGAGGAGGGCACGCGGGCTGCTGCCATGCCCGACCAGGTGCCCGACGAGGTCAAACTCGAGCGCACGCAGCGCCTCATCGACCTCACGGAGCAGCTTGGCTTTGCGGCTGCCGAGAGGCACGTTGGCGAGCGTGTGCGCGTCATCATCGACGGCGTGGAGGAGGGTCCCGACGGCGCGGAGTTCATCGGTCACGCGTGGTTCCAGGCGCCCGATTCCGATGGCGTTGTCCACATCGAGAGCGGGGATCTTGCCGTTGGTGACGTTGTGACCTGCAATCTTGTCGACTCCTTCACCTATGACCTCGTGGGCGAGCTTGTCGATGACGAGGAGGGCACCCGATGAGCCCAGCTGCGTCCAAGGGCGGTGGCGGCACGACGTCTTCCATTTGGACTCCCGCCAACGTTGTTACCTGCGTCCGCGTTGTGGCCGTGCCTCTGTGGCTCCTTGTTGCTGAGTTCTCTCCCGCGGCTGGCACGGGCTCTGCGTGGTCTCTCGGCGTTTTTCTCTTCTTTGTGGTGCTCTCTCTCACAGATAAGCTCGACGGTTATCTTGCGCGGAGCAGGAACGAGGTCACAACATTTGGTAAGTTCCTGGACCCCATCGCTGACAAGCTCGTTGTGGTGGTTGCCCTGTGCTTCCTCCTCGAGCGCGGTGAGGTCTCCTCATGGCTGCTTCTCGTGATTGTCGCGCGTGAGTTCCTCGTGTCGGGCCTGCGCATGGTCGTGGCGTCGGCTGGCACCGTGATTGCGGCATCGCCTCTGGGCAAGGGCAAGACCGCTGTCACGATGGTTGCAATCTCGGCTTTGCTTCTGGCCATGGCGCTTCCCGCAGGCAGGGTCTCGGGCGGGTTCGAGCTCTTGGGGCAGATTCTCATGGTCGTTGCCGTGGTGCTTACGGCATGGTCCGGCATTGATTACTTCGTGAAGTCGTGGTCCTACATCGTTGGGAAGCGATAGGCTTGGTTCCTTCAATCATCTTTGATGGCGAGACGCTTGACCTCTGCGAGGCGCTCGTTGCTGCGTGCAGGGCGTCGGGCGTGACGGTTGGTACTGCAGAGTCGTGCACAGGAGGCCTGGTGGCGTCGGCCATCACGGCGATTCCGGGATCCTCTGAGGCCATACGTGGTGGCGTCGTGAGCTATGCCATTCCGGTCAAGCATGAGGTGCTGGGCGTCTCGAACAGCATTCTCGACGCCCCGGGTGTGGGAGCGGTTTCGAGCGAGTGTGCCGCTGTCATGGCCAAGGGGGCCAGAAGGGTTCTGGGGTGCGATGTTGCCGTTTCGGTTACGGGAATTGCGGGCCCCGGTGGTGAAGAGCCTGGTAAGCCCGTGGGCACGGTATGGATGGGGATTGCAACCCCGTACTCAACCAACGCCTTCCCCAACCTCTTCGAGGGAGATCGTTCCGAGGTGCGTGCTCGCGCCGTGAGGCGTGCCGTTGAACTTCTCGTGCAGGGCGTCAGGGAGACAGCCGAGAAGAACTAAGTTTTTTCTCGTTCTCGCCACGGGTTTTCGTTGAGCGCGGCCTCGTTTGCGAGGCCGCGTTTGTGCAGGTGAGGAACTATGCGTGACAGAATCGTGACGGCGCTGTGCCAGCTGGATGCACGCCCGGCGTCAAATTGGTGCAAGGCCTCCCGTGTACGCTGTGCGCAGCGATGTTGACTACGAACGGGTGTTCGTATATCATCGACGGCAGCCAACAGATGAGGAGCAAGCATGGCCAAGAGCAAGGGAACGGTCAAAGAGGTCAACCACCCCGAGACAACTGAAGAGCGTGACAAGGCGCTCGAGGTCACCACCCAAGAGATTGAGAAGAAGTTTGGCAAGGGCGCCATCATGCGCTACGGCGATGACAGCGCCAGCTTGGAGGTCGAGGCTATCCCCACAGGTTCTCTGGCGCTCGATGCGGCCCTGGGAATCGGCGGTGTGCCTCGTGGGCGCATCGTCGAGATTTACGGCCCTGAGTCATCGGGCAAGACCACGCTCTCGCTGGAGATTCTGGCGGAGGCCCAGGCCATGGGCGGGGTCGTTGCCTTTATCGATGCCGAGCACGCGCTCGATCCCGGCTATGCGGCCCGCATCGGCGTGGATATTGACGAGGTGCTCATCTCCCAGCCAGATACGGGCGAGCAAGCGCTTGAGATCTGCGACATGCTGGTGCGCTCCGGTGCCATCGACGTTGTGGTCATCGACTCCGTGGCGGCACTTGTCCCGCGCGCTGAGATTGAGGGGGAGATTGGCGACACAACGGTAGGCCTCCAGGCGCGCCTTATGAGCCAGGCCCTTCGCAAGCTCGCTGGATCGCTCTCCAAGTCAAACACCACCTGCATCTTTATCAACCAGTTGCGCGAGAAGATCGGCGTCATGTTTGGTAACCCCGAGACCACGCCCGGTGGCCGCGCGCTCAAGTTCTTCTCGTCCGTGCGCATGGACATCAGGCGCGTGGACAGCATCAAGGTCAATGGCGAGGTCGTTGGCAACCGCGTGAGGGTCAAGGTCGTCAAGAACAAGGTAGCTCCGCCGTTTAAGTCTGCTGAGTTCGACATCATGTACGGCACGGGCATCTCCAAGGAGGGCTCGGTGCTCGACATGGCGGTCGAGTACCAGATTGTCGACAAGTCCGGATCCTGGTTCACATACGAGGGCGAGCGGCTTGGCCAGGGCCGTGAGGCGGCCAAGGCCTTCTTGGCTTCCAACCCAGATCTCATGGAGGAGATTGATCACAAGGTTCGCGTTGCTTGTGGCCTCGTGCTTGGCGACGAGCGCGTTGGCGAGCCTGTCGAGGGTGCAGATTCCAACGCAGAGGGCACTGAGAAGTGACGCGTGCCGTAAAGGGCGAGTGGCCCAAGACGGATCTTGACTGGGAGATCCGCCTGCCCCAACGCGCTTCTCGCGGGTTGGGGCAGGCGGCTCCTCGGGCTGAGGTCGTGATAAGGACACCCCAGCGTGGCGAGGAGCACATTCGTGTGCCACTTGCGGTTGCCCGCTCTCTTGACTCTAAGGCCAGGGGCAAGGAGCTTCTACCATCCTCACGGGCAGAGCTCATGTTTGCGATGGGGGAGGTCTCTCGCAAGTGCGCCATGGAGCGCGCCGCTGCGCTCATCGACCGCAGGGACTACTCCGAGGACGAGCTTACTTCGCGACTCGCGAGGGATGGCTATGCATCCCAGACGGTCGAGAGCACGGTCCGGAGGTCGGTCGAGTGCGGGCTGGTCGATAACTCCCGCTTTGCGGATACCTTTATTCGCTCCAAGCTCTCGCAGGGATGGGGCAGGGTCCGTATCGAGCGCGAGCTCTCTCGTCGTGGCATCGAGGCAAGTGACGTTCCTGGCTGGCCGGAGCTCTATCTCTCAGAGGAGTCTGAGGAGGAGACTGCCTACGAGCTCGCTTCGCGTCGCCGTATCACGGGCAAGAACGATTACGAGAAGATAGTCCGTTTTCTTTCCTCAAGGGGCTACCCGTTGGGGCTTGCCACACGTACGGCTCGTCGCGTGCTCGATGACCTCAAAGAGGAAGACGAATCCTAACTCGCGTCGTGTTCTTGAGGCGTGCTCGGTCTTGTGCGTATGTCTCTGGCACTGTCCCTTACCACGCCCGTATATTCCGTGAAGCGTGGCTTGTTTCGGCGCAGACGGTACCCTAACTGTTTGACAGGTATCAAATGCGAACATATGATTGAAAGGCCTGAGAGCGTATCTTCCGCTGGTTTACCAGCTGTGCATTGTATTTGTTTCACCGCGTCAGCATCATGGAACGTCATGTTTTTGGCATCTGCGGCCGGATACCCCGATGGCGGGTTCCTGAGCGCTATGCGCTTGGGTCTCCTGAACAAACTCGTGAATTTGTCATCTGAGGAGCGGCCATGGAAATCGTTATAGGAATCATCTGTCTAGCGTTGGGGGCTGGGTTGGCGTACTTCTTCCTTGCCGGGAAGAGCAACTCCAAGCTCAAGTCTGCCAACGAACAAATCGAGAGCGCGCGCGGCGAGGCGGAACGCATCACGTCTGAGGCGCGTCGCCAGGCTGACACGGCTAAGAAGGAGGCCGTGCTCGAGGCCAAGGAGGAGATTCTGCAGCTCAAGCAGAACTCCGAGGCCGAGGAGAAGAAGCGCAAGGGCGAGCTGCAGTCCATGGAGGGTCGCATCATGCAGCGCGAGGAGTCCCTCGACCGCCGCAATGACGCCCTTGACAAGCGCGAGCGTCAGCTCTCTGGCCTCCAGAGCCAGCTGGACCGCCGTAAGAACGACCTCGACGCCCTCGAGGGCAAGCAGACCACCGAGCTCGAGCGCATCGCTGGTCTCTCTAAGGACGAGGCACATGATGAGCTCATCGCCCGTGTTCGCGCCGAGAGCGTGCGCGACGAGGCCCAGATTCTGCGCGAGTCCGAGCAGAACGTGCGCGCAAAGGCGGATAAGACCGCCCGCGAGATCATCTCCACTGCTATCCAGCGCTGTGCCGCAGACCAGGCCGGCGAAATCACGGTTACCACCGTCCACATCCCGTCCGACGACCTCAAGGGCCGCATCATCGGTCGCGAGGGCAGGAACATCCGCACGTTCGAGCAGGTCTCTGGTGTCTCCCTCGTCATTGACGACACGCCCGAGACCGTTGTCCTCTCGAGCTTTGACCCCGTCCGTCGAGAGACTGCGCGTGTGGCGCTCGAGAACCTCATCGCTGACGGCCGCATTCACCCCGCCCGCATCGAGGAGCTCTACAAGAAGGCCGAGGACCTAGTCAACGAGCGCGTTCGCGAGGCCGGCGAGCAGGCGGCTTTCGACGCGGGCATCCATGACCTCCACCCAGAGATCGTTAAGACCCTCGGCGCCCTTAAGTACCGCACCTCCTTCGGCCAGAACGTCCTCTCTCACTCCATCCAGGTCTCCGCGCTCTGCGGGATCATGGCCTCCGAGCTGGGCATGGATCCTGCTCCCGCCAAGCGTGCCGGCCTTCTCCACGACATTGGCAAGGCAATCGACCACGAGGTCGAGGGCCCGCATGCCGTCATTGGAGCCGACCTCGCCCGTCGCTACGGCGAGCGCCCCGAGATCGTGCACGCCATCGAGGCACACCATGCCGACGTCGATCCGGACACCGTCCTCGACGTCCTCGTGCAGGCGGCCGATGCCATCTCTGCCGCCCGCCCTGGTGCCCGTCGCGAGTCTGCGGAGACCTACATCAAGCGCCTCGAGAAGCTCGAAGAGATCTCTAACGCCCACGAGGGAGTCGAGCGCACCTACGCCATGCAGGCAGGCCGCGAGCTTCATGTGATGGTCGAGCCCGAGAAGATCTCCGATGCGCAGGCGACTGTCCTTGCCCATGACATTGCCAAGCAGATCGAGGACGAGATGGAGTATCCCGGCCAGGTCCGCGTGGTGGTCATCCGCGAGTCTCGCGCGGTCGACGTCGCCAAGTAGGCGAGGGGCGTCACTGTGGCAGAGGAGCAGGACCCCAGTTCGGCTGGGCTGGCCGACTTTGTTGCCCGCATGGGCGGGGAGCGTTCGCTTCGCGTGGAGGAGAACCTCGGCGAGGGCTATGTCCGCCTCCGTGTCGCGGAGGCGGAGCGCCGCCAGGCCAAGCACGACATTCGCTGCGTCGAGGATATGGTCATTGAGCTTCTCCGCAACTCCCGCGATGCTGGGGCAAAGCGTATCTACCTCGCTACTTCACGCGAGGGGGATCTGCGCACCACGACCATACTCGATGATGGCTCCGGCGTACCCCAGGATATGCAGGAGCGCATCTTCGAGGCGCGCGTGACCTCCAAGCTCGAGAGCATCCATGTGGACAGGTGGGGCGTCCACGGGCGAGGCATGGCGCTCTACTCAGTGAGGGAGAACGCCGAGTCCGCGCGCGTGGCGTCCTCTGCCCCTGGGAAGGGCACATCCATCACGGTTGTCACTAATGCAACCAAGCTCGCCGAGCGCGCCGACCAGTCAACTTGGCCCACGCTTGGCGAGGACGAGGACGGCAAGCGTACCTGCGCTCGTGGCCCTCACAACATCGTGCGCACCTGCTGTGAGTTCGCGCTCGAGGAGTACGGGACCTGCGAGGTGTACGTGGGTTCACCGGCAGAGATTGCGGCGACTGCCCGCGCCCGCGTTACCCCCTCGGTGGATGGTTCGGAACTGCTCTTCATTGATGACCTATCTACGCTCCCGGTGTTGGAGCGTCTTCGCGCAGCCGCTGACGCCAGGGAGCTTCTCTCGGTTTGTAAAGGGCTTGGCCTCGAGATGAGTGAACGCACTGCCCATCGCGTGGTGTCGGGGCAGATTCGACCCCTTAGGAGCGTTGCCTCCCGCATGCTCCGCAAGGCTGATGCCCCAACCGGCCCAAAGCCAGTCGACCTCTATCGGGACAGACGGGGTCTCAAGCTCTCTAAGCCAGACGCTGAGGAGTTCTCACGGGTCCTTGCCAAGGACTTCTCGTTCATCGAGGACCGCTACTACGTGTCGCTGGTGCATGACCCCAAGGTGAGGGTTGGCAAGGGTCGTATCACCGTTACCTTTGACTTGGAGGATGCGGACTAGGTGGCTTTGCTATTTGCCACCCCAGGAAACACACTTCACGTTTGCATTAGCTAACTGGGACATTACAATCGTTCGTATATGCACTTCCACTAAGGACGACTAATCGCACCATACTGACAACCACTGCACCATTGGAGCATCAGCAGCATGGATTTTCTGAAGGTCTCGAGCAAGTCATCCCCGGCATCGGTGGCCGGGGCCATCGCTGGCATGGTAAAGGACGGAGTTCCCGTCAACATGCAGTGCGTTGGAGCTGGTGCGGTCAACCAGGCCGTTAAGGCGCTTGCCATCGCGCGTGGCTTCCTCATCCCAACGGGAGTCGACATCTCATGTGCTCCCACGTTCTCCGACATCGACATCGCGGGAGAGAAGCGCACGGCCATTCGCTTTGCCGTCTACGTGCACAGACTCACTCCTCAGAGCACCTCGGCTGACGCCATGGACAACGGGAGCGTGGTCGCGTAGATGGCTTCTCCTGACACCCAGGCCCTTGTCGGCAAGACTTACCACATCAAGACCTTTGGCTGCCAGATGAACATGCATGACTCCGAGAGGGTCTCAGGCCTTCTCGACTCGTGCGGCTGCATCGAAGTTGCAAGCCCTGACGATGCCGATATCGTCGTCTACATGACCTGCTGCGTCCGCGAGAACGCCGATCAGCGCCTCTATGGCCAGGCGTCTGCCATGGTCTCGGCGCCTACGCCACCCTCGGGAAGGCGCATCGTGGCCGTGGGCGGCTGCATTGCGCAGCGCGACGGCGAGCGCCTCCGCGCGCACATTCCCAACGTCGACGTTGTCTTTGGCACAAGCGCTCTTGCTAGCCTCCCAAGGCTTCTTTCCGAGGCATTTGGTGAGCAGCCAGGTGCCATAGAGGTGGACACGGAGGAGTCGGGCACAGGATTTTCGACCGACCTGCCCAGCCATCGTGCCGAGCGCTACCACGCGTGGGTGCCCATCATGAGCGGCTGCAACAACTTCTGCACCTACTGCATCGTTCCATACGTCCGCGGGCGTGAGCGCAGTCGCACCATCGAGAGCGTAGTCGCCGAGTGCCGCCTGCTCGTTGCCGATGGCGTGCGCGAGATTTGCCTCCTCGGCCAAAACGTCAACTCCTACGGGAGGAACATCTACGGAGAGCCTCGCTTTGCCGAGCTCCTGCGTGCGGTGGGTGAGACGGGCATCGAGCGTATCCGCTTCACCTCGAGCAACCCCAAGGACCTCTCCGACGAGACCATCGCTGCCATGGCTGAGGTGCCTGCCGTGATGCCGCATCTCCACCTGGCGGTGCAGTCGGGCTCCACACGCGTGCTCAAGGCGATGAACCGTAGCTATACAAGGGACGAGTATCTGGCCTTGGTTGGGCGGCTCCGTGCCGCTATCCCCAACATCGCGCTCTCCACTGACATTATTGTCGGCTTCCCCGGTGAGACGGAGGAAGACTTCCAGGACACGCTCTCACTTGTTCGCGAGGCTGGGTTCTCCTCCGCCTTCACGTTCATCTACTCGCCGCGCCCTGGTACCCCAGCCGCGAAGATGGTGGACAACACGCCCCATGAGGTCATCCAGGATCGCTTTGACCGCCTTGCGGAGCAGGTCGCCCAACAAGCTCACGACGCAAACCAGGAGGACTTGGGGCAGCTCGTTGGCGCCCTGGTCGAGGGGCCGTCTAAGCGAGACGATTCTGTCATGGTCGGCCACAGCGAGAAGAACCGCACCGTCCACTTCCAGCTCCCCGTGGGTATGAGGCCGAAGGATGCGGTGGGCAAGATTGCCCACGTTCGCGTCAAGGAGGCACGTACTTGGTATCTGCGGGGGACCGTCGAAGGCGACCTTTCGTGAGCGAACCCGCTGCTTTCAGGCGTGTCATCTGCATCGTTGGTCCCACTGCCTCTGGCAAGAGCGCGCTTTCCGAGCTCGTTGCCCAGAGGCTTGGTTCTTCTGTTGTCTCTGTCGATGCCATGCAGGTCTATCGTGGCATGGACGTGGGAACGGCAAAGACGCCTGCTGCCGAGAGGCGCGTCCCTCTTCTTATGGTTGATGTGGCCAACGTGGACGAGGACTACTCGGTCCAGCGCTTCCAGCACGACGCCCGCTCTTGCGTGGATGAGCTTCTTGAGCGCGGCGCTGTTCCTGTTCTGTGTGGGGGCACGGGTCTCTACCTCGATGCGGTTATCGACGAGATGGACTTCCCTTCTGGCGAGATGGGAGACGACCGTCGGCTGCGCTACGAGCGCATTGCGGCAGAGCAAGGTGCCGAGGCGCTCCACGCCCTTCTCGCCAAGCGCGACCCAGAGAGTGCAGCGCTCATTCACCCCAACAACGTCCGGCGATGCGTTCGCGCCCTGGAGATGCTGGATGAGGGCGTGAGCTATGCACAAAACCATGAGGGGCTCAAGAGCCACGTGCCGCACTATGCTGCACGTATCTGGGCCATCTCCATGCCCCGCGAGCTACTTTACGAGCGTATTGACCAGCGTGTCGACAGGATGTTCGAGGACGGCCTGGTAGAGGAGGTCCGGAGCCTTCACAAGCGTGGACTCGACCGAGCGCACACCGCCGGGCAGGCGATTGGCTACAAGGAAGTGCTGGCTGCCCTTGCGGGGGAGTGCAGCCTTGACGAGGCCAGGGACGAGGTCAAGCGACGTACGAGACGCTATGCCAAGCGGCAGCTCTCGTGGCTCAAGAGAGATGGCCGGGCCCGTTGGATAGACGTTCGCGACATGGGCGAGGAGCAAGCCTGCGAGCTCATTGTCCGCGATGCGCTGGTACAGTCGGAGCCCTTCCAAAACGTCGAGAGAGGTTGAGTAGCCATGGCACGCTTTGAGCCCAAGTCGACGGCTCCTGTGCGCGAGAAGGCAATTCTCGTGGGCGTTGACTTTGGCAGGAATACCGACTGGACGCTTGACGAGTCTATGGCGGAGCTCTCTCGTCTTGCCGAGACGGACGGCGCCGACGTGGTCTTCACACTTACCCAAAGGCTCGAGGCGCCGGTCCCGCGGACCTTCATTGGCAAGGGCAAGGTCGAGGAGCTTGTCTCCTACGTGCGCAACCTCGATGCTGATGTCGTGATCTTTGATGATGAGCTCACGCCGTCTCAGCAGTCCAACCTCGAGAAGATCGTGGGCGAGCCCGTCAAAATCATCGACCGTACCGCGCTCATCCTCGATATCTTTGGCGTGCACGCGACCACGCGTGAAGGGCGCCTCCAGGTTCAGCTTGCGCAGCTCCAGTATGTCCTGCCCAGGCTGCGTGGCATGTGGAGCCACCTGGTGGGCGAGCAGACACGTGGTGGCATTGGGTCGCGCTTTGGCCAGGGCGAGAGTCAGCTCGAGGTCGACCGCCGCCTTGTGCGTAAGCGCATTTCGACGCTTCGTGACGAGCTTGCGCGGCTCGAGACAAGGCGAGAGGTGCAGTCAAAGGCCCGTTGGGATT
The DNA here is from genome assembly GCA_902773995.1 of uncultured Coriobacteriaceae bacterium. Classification (GTDB taxonomy): domain Bacteria; phylum Actinomycetota; class Coriobacteriia; order Coriobacteriales; family Atopobiaceae; genus Tractidigestivibacter. The sequence goes on from CACYGL010000001.1 coordinate 78,294, forward strand.
CAGGGGTCTATCGCGTGGCGCTTGCCGGCTACACAAACGCGGGCAAGTCGACGCTCCTTAATGCACTCACGGGTTCTGACGTGTACGTGCGCGATGAGCTCTTTGCCACCCTGGATCCCACCACACGCTCAATCGAGCTTGAGGAGGGCCGCAAGGTCACCCTCACCGACACCGTCGGGTTCATCCAGAAGCTGCCCACCACGCTCGTGGAGGCATTCAAGTCCACGCTGGCAGAGGTAAGAGCCGCTGACCTCGTGCTGCTTGTGGCTGATGCGTCTGATTCTGGGGCAGAGCGGCAGATATGCGCCGTTCAAACGGTTCTCGAGGAAATTGGGGCGAACCAGATTCCCTCTGTGCTCGTCCTCAACAAGTGCGACCTTATCTCTGCTGAGGAGCTTACGAGTCTCCAGGCAAGACATCCCGATGCCGTGACCATCTCCGCCCGAGAGGGGACTGGCCTTGCGGGGCTACTTTACCGCGTGGCACGGGAGGCCTCGCGTGGTGATGTCACGGTTACTGTCTTGGTACCGTTTTCCAAGGGCATCCTCATGAAGATGGTCCACGAGCGCTGCCAGGTACTACGTGAGGTCTATACCGAGCAGGGTCTGCTTGCCACCGTGAGCGCATCCGAGAGAATGCGCTCGACCTTGGCCCCATACGTTGTCCCAGACGATGCCCTGGGTGCCGTGGATCCTCTCTCTGGCGAGTAGTGCTCGCAAGTCCTAAACCACACCCGTGAGCAGGAGCAGAACGGGTTGGTGTATTACATAGACGAGAAGCGCGTGACGACCCACAAAGTTGAGTGGGGGGACGTTGGCGTTGATGGCCCATTCGGAGTACCCGCGCTCTTTGAACCATGCGCCCATGGAAGCCCCGGCAAGGTACATGAACACAAAGGGGATGAGCGGATAGTAGTCTCCCGACGAGAATCCCGGTCCAGGAATCCCTAACCATGCAAGCCCCGGAACGCTATAGATGGCGTGGGGGAGAGCAACCGAGAGCGGACCGATACCAATCGTTCCAGAGGGTATCCCCAGCGCCAGCAGGAAGCAGACAAAGAGGGCAGATGCCGCAATTGGTCCCCTTGGAAGGCACTTGGCCTTTCCGAGTGCCCATGCCACCAGCGTGCAGGCTGACATGCAGTAGATGATGCCAAACGATATCGGGGTATCAACCGCGGCAAGAGCCGTGACTGCATAGATGGCAAGGGCAACGGCGCCGTAGGTGAGGCCACGCCTGAGGTTGCTTCTTGAAAGCGTGCACATGCAGCCTGCTACAAACAGGAAGGTCCATGAGATGCTTGCCCGCCAGATGTCCTGTAGGGGAGGGGCAAACCAAGGTAAGTCCACGCCCGCGAGGAACCGTAGGTCATAGCAGAGGTGGAAGAGTACCATCGAGATGACGGAGAATCCCCTCACTGCGTCGAAGATGCCAATCCTTCTCCGTTGGCCCTTGCTGCCTTTGGCAAAGCCTGAACTCTGCATGTCGCCTGCACGGGATGGTTCTGCCATAGCTAGGAGAGACTGCGGATGAGTGCCGTCACGCGACCGAGAATGACCGGGTTATCCGCGTAGATGGGGCTCATGTGGTCATTCTCGGGCTGGAGTCGAATGCGGTCCTTCTCCCGATAGAAGGTCTTGACCGTTGCGGAGTCATCGATAAGAGCAACGACTATCTCTCCGTCATGAGCGTCGTGCTGCTCTTTTACCACGATATAGTCACCATCGAAGATTCCAGCATTGATCATCGACTCGCCTCGAACACGCAGAATAAACGAGCTGGCATCGCCCACAATGCTTGTGGGGAGTGTGAGCGTCTCTTCGACGTTCTGCTCGGCGAGGATGGGTACGCCCGCAGCCACGCGGCCAACGAGAGGCAAAGTAATCGAATTCTTGTCAACGTCCTCCTGCACGGCGACAAGCTTCTCTTGGGCGCTGCCATCCTCTGACACCTGCTTGTCAGGAACAACTTCAATTGTGCGAGGCTTCTTTGGGTCCCTGCTGATGAGGCCCATCTCCTCAAGAACCTTGAGATGCATGTGGACCGTCGACGGCGAGGCAAGGCCTACAGCAGCGCCTATCTCCCTCACCGAGGGGGGATAGCCGTGCTCGTCCGTGTATGAGCAGATGAAGTCATAGATGGCCCTTTGGCGCTTGCTGAGCTTTCCCTTTGACATGGCGTCTCCTCTCGTCGGGTCAATAGTACTCTTGTCCCTGAACACTTGCAAACAAATGTTCGAATTAGACTTGACACGAACAAATGTACGTAGATACTAGAGTACAGATGTTCGGTCCCTAACGCAAGGCACTAATTTCTGTCCCGCGTGGCAGCTATAAAGGTTCCCGATAAGCACACCAGAGGGGAGCACATAATGACTAACGCTAATCGTATGTTTGGTACCGAGGGCTCTTCGGCTCTTGTTCCTTCCTATCCTTCGCTCATGCTTCTTGAGGGAGGCGCGGGTAAGAGGACCTCTGGAGTTGCTCGTCGTGCCCAGGGACAGACGCCTTATCATCAGGCAGCCTCTCGTCTAGACGTCTTTACCGTTGTCGTCTGCACGCTGCTTGTTGCTGCGGGGCTTTTTGGCGCTCTTGTCGCAGGCAATGCCGCCATCGCCTCCCGTAAGGATGCGGCTCTTTCGTCAATTCCGACTCAAGATGTTGTGGTTGAGCCTGGTGATTCCGTTTGGGGCCTTGCTTCTCAGTATCAGGTAGATGGTTACAGTACGGCAGAGCTTGCGCAGTGGATCACCGAGAAGAACTCTCTCACCACGTCTACCCTTCAACCCGGTCAGTCGTTGCTGGTTCCCGCATCACGCTAAAGCGATTTACTGGGCTTGCTTGTGGTCAGATTCAGGAGTCTGCGTAGTCTTGCCACATCGTTTTCGTTTCCAGTTTGGATTTATAGAGTCCTTTGTGGTGGGATTTTGGACGCTTTGTGTTAAGTTCCTAATGGAGTCCATTAGGAGGTTTGATGCGCTGTCCAAAATGCGGGTGCGAGGAGTCGAAGGTTGTTGACTCTAGGCCATCGGAGAGCAACGACGCCATTCGTCGTCGACGCGAGTGCGTCAAATGCGGCTATCGGTTCACGACGTACGAGCGCCGTGAGGAAATGCCTCTCCTTGTGGTCAAGAAAGATGGGCGCAAGGAGACGTTCGATCGGCAGAAGCTCATGCGTGGGCTCTTGGCTGCTACCGTTAAGCGGAGCGTGCCTGTCGAGGCGCTTGATAACCTCATCGATGACATCGAATCGGAGTTGAGGGACGAGGGCGTTAATGAGGTCTCCTCGCATGACCTGGGAAGCATGGTCCTCAAGCGTTTGGTAGACGTAGACAAGGTGGCGTACATTCGCTTCGCGTCGGTCTATAGGGACTTCAAGGACGTTGATGAGTTCAGCGAGGAGCTGAGGAGCCTCAATAAATGATGGATAATAAGGTCGTACTTCCCATCAAGCGTCTTGACCCAACAGTAGAGCTCCCAAGCTACGCTTATGATGGTGATGCTGGTCTCGATTTGCGCTCAAACGAGGATGTTACGCTTGCGCCCTTTGAGCGTCGGCTTGTCGGAACCGGTCTCGCCATTGCCATACCTGAGGGGTATGCAGGCTTTGTCCAGCCCAGGAGTGGACTCGCCCTTCGCGAGGGACTGTCCATGGCAAATACGCCCGGCCTCATAGATGCCCACTACCGTGGCGAGCTCAAGGTGTGCGCAATCAACCTCGACCCATCCAAGAGCATCCACATCGAGCGCGGCGAGAGAATCGCTCAGCTCGTCATTCAACAGGTCCCTGTCGTCTCCCCTCTGGAGGTCGATGAGCTCGATGAGACCGATCGCGGTGCCGGTGGTTTTGGCTCGAGTGGCGTCTAATCCTACTCATCTATTCGCTCTGTTGCTGCCACACTTTGTCTGTGGCTTGTGACATAGGCCTTGCTGTTCGGGAAGAAAGGAAGGGCACGTGGAGAAGTTCTTCAAGATGGGGGAGAGAGGGTCGTCGACGGGACAGGAGATTCGTGCCGGACTCACCACTTTCCTCGCCATGGCGTACATCATCGCCGTCAACCCCTCGCTGCTCGCTGCAGCCGGTGTTCCTATGAACGCTGCGGTTACCTCGACCTGCGTTGGGGCCGGCATCATGACCATTTTCATGGGCCTCTTTGCCAATAGGCCCCTTGCCTGCGCCTCCGGCATGGGCATCAATGCAGTGGTCGCATATACCCTCGCCGCGCTTAACGGTGCGGATTGGCAGGTCTCAATGGCAGTCATCTTTGTTGAGGGCTGCGCCATTCTCATTCTGGTTCTCTGCGGCCTTCGCGAGGCCATCATGGATGCCATTCCCGTCTCGCTTCGTCACGCCATCTCTGTTGGCCTTGGCCTCTTCATTGCAATGATTGGCCTCGCCGATGGCGGCATCATCGTTGCTAACGAGTCCACCATGGTTTCCTTTGGTGATGTCACAAGCCCCACGTTTCTCGTCGGCCTTATCTCCATTGTTGCCACGGTCATTCTTTACTCGATGAACATCAAGGGTTCCATCCTCATTGGCATCATCATCGCTGTGCTTTGTGGTATCCCCCTTGGCGTAACGCAGATGCCCTCGGGCATTGTCTCCGCCCTCGACTTCTCGTCCTTTGGTGCCCCCTTCATGGCAGATTCAACGGGTACCGTTGCAGTCGTCAAGGTTCTTACCACGCCAATCCTTCTCGTCTTTGCATTCTCCCTCATGATGTCGGACTTCTTTGACACCATGGGTACTGCGATGGCCGTTGCCAAGCAGGGCGAGTTCTTGAACGAGGATGGAACCGTCGAGAACATCCGAGAGATTCTGATTGCAGACTCTGCGGCAGCTGCCGTTGGTGGCCTTGTGGGTGCCTCTTCCATCACAACCTTCGTCGAGTCTGCTTCCGGCGCTGCCGATGGTGGTCGCACTGGCCTCACCTCTGTCTTCACCGGTGTTCTCTTCATCCTTGCAGCGTTCTTCGCTCCTGTGATCTCGGTTGTGAGCAGCGCTGCCACCTGCGGCGCCCTTGTTATCGTTGGCTTCCTCATGATGACTGACGTAGTCGACATCGACTGGACCGACCTCCTGGAGGGCTTCCCCGCCTTCATGGTTATCGCAGGTATCCCTCTTACGTACTCCATCTCCAACGGCATCGGCATGGGCTTTATCGCGTATGTCATCGTTGCCCTGGTCACTGGTCGTGCCAAGAAGATCAAGCCTCTCATGTGGGTCGCCACTGCAGCGTTTGTCGTCTATTTCCTGCTTTCCTAGCCTGCTTGCAAGGACATCGCAGAGCATGGATGCAACGAAATGAAACTCACTGGGGACTCGGAGGCATTCCTTCGAGTCCCCGTTTTTCAACCTGCCGAAAGTTCGCCAACAAGTCTTGGAGCGTCTGAATTATTTTTCTTCGGACCTTCAAGGCTCCAAGAAAAGGAGTGTGGTCTATCGCATGCAACGACACGAACGAGAGATAATCGGCGTCGATGACAGGGTCTCTGTCTCGCGCGCCATCCCGCTGGGCATCCAGCACATGATGAGCATGTTTGGCTCGACGGTTCTGGTTCCGGTCCTCACGGGCCTTGACCCAAACGTTGCCATCATGTGCTCAGGCATCGGAACCATCTGCTACCTCTTGGTAACCAGGAACAAGATTCCCAGCTACCTGGGTAGCTCGTTTGCCTTCATCAGCCCCATTGTGATCATTGGTGCCACGCGTGGCCTCAATGCCGCCCTCTCTGGCGTTGTTGTGGCAGGCTTGGTGTTCCTCGCTGTTGCGGGAATCATCAAGCTCGTGGGCACCGGATGGCTCGACAGGCTGCTCCCGCCGGTACTTGTCGCCTCCGTCATGGTGGTCATCGGCGTTGGCCTCTCTGCGACTGCTGCCAAGATGGCCTTTCAGACGACGGCGGCGGATGGGACTACCGTGTTCTACGGGCTTGGAGCCATTATTGCCGCAATCACCCTGTTTGCGGCTGTCATCTTCTCGAGCATGGGTGGTCTCATCGGTACTGTTCCCGTGCTTCTCGCCATCATCCTTGGCTACCTTGTCTCTTTGGCCTGTGGGCTCGTCGACTTCCAGCCGGTCATTGATGCCGCGTGGATTGGACTTCCCACGTTCCAGCATCCCGTATGGGACTGGGGTGCTATTGCCCTCATTGGGCCCGTCGCTCTCGTCGTGGTGATTGAGCATATCGGCCACCTCCTGGCGGTTGGCGAGATCGTAGGCAAGGACTATCGCCCCATGCTGCCGCGCTCTCTTGCCGGTGACGGCATCTCGACGGTGATCTCGGGCTTCCTGGGAGGTCCTCCCACCACGACGTATGCTGAGAACATCGGCGTCATGAGCGTCACGCGCGTCTACTCTACGCAGGTCTTCTGGTACGCTGCCGGGTTCGCGCTGGTCGTTGGTGGTTTCTGCCCCAAGCTTGCGGCGCTCATCCGCTCCATTCCGTCTCCCGTCATGGGTGGCGTGAGCCTTCTGCTCTTTGGACTCATCGCCTCAAATGGCCTCAGGATGTTCGTCACTAATAAGGTTGACTTTGGCGCCAACCGCAACCTCATGATTGCCTCCGTTGTCATCATCCTGGGCGTTGGCATGGAGACCTCCGGCATCTCCATCCCCATCGGCCAGTATGCGCTTCCTGGCATGGCAACCTCTACGCTGGTGGGTATCATCATGAACCTCGTGCTGCCTATGCCACCCGCGGAGAAGACTGCTCATCCGGAGGCAACCCAGGATGGGCCTACTATGCCTCAGGCTTAGTTTCGTTCTGCAAGCGCTTCGATATTTCGCGTATCCCCACGGCCCTCAGCGCGAGGCTCCTGTGGGGATTCACATATGTTAGTGAGAAAGTCGTATATACCACCCATCAGGTGGGGTATAGCAGGGGAGAGCAAAGCAAAACTGTAGGCCAGGGGAGTGCCGCGTACTCTGCTCGCCTTGCCGGATTGGATGCAAATGGAAAGCAATAACAAGCAGGTAAAAGACCTCGTCATTGTTGGCGGTGGCCCCGCCGGTCTCACGGCGTCAATCTATGCGCAGCGCTCGCTCTTGGACGCGGTGACTTTGGAGCAGGAGGCCTTTGGCGGACAGACCATCTTGACGAGTGAGATTGACAACTATCCGGGGCTCCCGCACACGGATGGCTACACGCTCTCAGAGGCCATGCGTTCCCAGGCAACAGACCTTGGGGCCGAGGTCCGCATGGAGCAGGTCACGGGCATCTCTCGCGATGACAAGAGTGGACTCTTCACGCTTGCCACACCGGACGGTGACATTGTTGCCAAGTCCGTCATTCTCGCCGGGGGCGCTACGCCGCGACGTGCCGGCTTCCAGGGCGAGGAGAAGTTCGCCTCCCATGGCGTTTCGTACTGCGCTACCTGCGATGGCATGTTCTATCGAGGCAAGCGCGTCTACGTTGTTGGCGGCGGGAACTCCGCGGCCGAGGAGGCCCTGTTCCTCACGCGCTTTGCAGACGAGGTTATCTTGATCGTGCGCAAGGATCACCTGCGTGCTCAGGCTGCGGTTGCTCGCGAGCTCGAGGAGAACGAGAAGGTAACCGTAAGGTACCTTACGAGTATTGTCTCGCTTGAGGGCGGGGAGCTTCCTAGCACCATCACCTTCAGGAACAACGAGACAGGCGAGACTACGGTCGAGACCTACGACGAGGGTTCCTTTGGCGTCTTCGTCTTTGTGGGGCGCATGCCGGCAAGCCAGCTCGTAGAAGGCCTTGTCGAGCTTGATCCGTCTGGATACGTGATTACCGACGAGCGCATGGCGACAAGCACTCCGGGGCTCTATGCCGCGGGAGACGTTCGCAAGACGCCGCTGCGCCAGATCGTGACGGCTGCTGCCGATGGCGCCATTGCGGCCAACAGTGCGGCAGCGTATCTCGGGAGGCCCGTGGAGGGCTAAGACGCATTCTTTTGCGCGGGAAACTTACTCATGGGGCGCGTTCCAGGCGGCTGTGAGGGTCGCTGGTTACGCGCCCTGTTCTATGTCGGACTCCCCTCATATATAACCGCGATAATATATCTTATGTAAAGTTGAGATAAGCGTCTGCGTATCTGGTAGCTACCTGAGTAGCAAGACGTACTTGAATGTGCAACACTTTCAGCTAAGGTCCCCCACTTAGAAGGAGGCTGGAGCATGGTTGCAAAGCAGAGACGCTCAATGCTGCTTGTGCTTGCTATTGGGCTTTGCTGCCTCGCTGGCGCTATCGTTGCTCTGTTCGCAGTCTCCAAGAGACCTTCTAACGCTTCGAACAATGCTCACCTAGACTATGTCACCGGAACCGTTGTCTCTGTAGAACCTGCGGAACATGCTTTGTCTATCCATCCCGAAGCTATGGGTAGTGACGCGCCTTTCTCAGAGGATCCCATTCGCTTTGTTTTTCGGAACAACGATGAGCTCTACGACTCTGACCTTGGGTATCGGGTAACTATAGGCTACTTCCATAGCTCGGTTGGCGTAGAGGGTGCCCGAGATGGATACTGCTTCGAGTTTAAAGACTTGGACTCTCCATCTGCGCGCGACCCAATGCTCGCCAACGCGAGGGACCTGTCTTCGTCGGACGTGTATGCCTGTGAAGGAACCATTGACTCGCTTGATGCCGAGGATGGCGTGGTAACGCTGCTGGTTGACTCTACTTCGTCCAACGCGCAAGATCTTGGGCTTGTGGCTGGCTCCACGTGTTCGTTTGACCTCTCGGCGTGGACCATGCGCGAGAACCTTACTGACTATAGCGTTGGCGACTCCATCGGCGTCTGGTTCTCGGAACTCACTGCAGATGACGGAGCGTATAGGGCTTGGTGTGCCCAGCCCCTTTAGAGCTCTCCCCTCTCATAAAATAACGGCGAAATTACCCAAATATTCCTTACCGTGTATTTGACGGCGTCCATTGCGTGTCGACGCTCGCGCGCGTCATCTGCTGCAGCTTAAGGCTTGCATCGCTCTCCGTGTCGGTATCCATGATGATGAGCAGATTGTCCAAAGCCATGATGCGCGTGCTCCCCGTGGGGACGATTTCCTGTCCCGCACGCTCAACCGTCACCACGCGCACGTTGTCTGGCCAGGGAATATCGCGGATGAGCATGTTCTCGATGCGCGCGCCCGCGCCTACCGCATAGGTATGGAGGATCTTCTCGCCAGCTTCGCCGTTGACCATGGGGTCGTCAGGCGTCACGCCCAGGAGTTTGGCAAGCAGGTGCTCATAGAAGGGGTCGACGCGAAGGACGTTTGCGGTGACGTATGCAAGGATTGCCACGATGGACACGGAGAGCAGCGAGTCGAGTGACCCCGTGAGCTCAAAGACGAGCACCACGGCGGTCACAGGGGCCCTCACAACGCCGGAGAAGCATCCTGCCACACCCAATGCCACAAAGTTCACGACATAGGCCTGGGGAAGGCCCAAGGCGTTGATGGCAATGACCCCAAAAAGCCCGCCCACAAGAGACCCCATGGCAACTAGCGGGAAGAGCGTGCCGCCTGGCGCCCCAGAGGCAAAGCATATGGTCGTGAAGAGGTACTTGCCAAGGAGAAGGCTCATGATGGTCCACCAGGTGAGGCCGCCCGTTTGCTGGATGGTCTCAACAATGGCATCGCCACCGCACATGAGCTGGGGAAACGTGAACGCTACTACACCAGCAAGCGCAAACGGGATGGCAAGGCGCGCATACGGCAGGTGACGCTGGATCTTGTCATAGCAACGTTGAGCAAAGAACATGCCGCTGTTGTGAAGGGCTCCCAGGACGCCGCATGCAAGGCCGAGAACAATGACGAGCGCGTAGTCGATGTGTGGAAGGTCGGCCGCAAAGGAGAGGCTGAGAACCGGCCGCACCCCCAGCACCTGCGAGACGAGAAAGTCCGAGACGACCGACGCCGTCATGACCGAGATGATAAGCGGTGCGCTGAACTGCTTGTGGATTTCCTCGACAGCAAAGAGGACGCCCGTGAGCGGCGCGTGGAAGGCCGCGGACATACCGGCCGCGGCCCCACAGGTGACGAGCAGGCGCTCCTCTCCCCTTCCGCGCTTAAGCGTGCGGGCGACTGCCTTGCCGGACATGCCTCCAAGCTGAACGGATGGTCCTTCTCGCCCTAAAGAGAGTCCGGCAAAGGCGCAGAGCGTACCCTCGGCGAACTTCGCCGCGATAACACGGTGCCAGGGCATGTCGATGCGTCCGATGACCTCAGCGTCTACCTGAGGAATGCCACTCCCCTGCGTATAGGGCTCCCACAGCAGGAGCTTCGAAACCACAACGAGCAAAACGGCGAGAATGGCGAACCATGCGGCAACGAGGATGGCATGACCGGCAAAGGCGCTCGTAATGGAGCGCAGGCCCTTCTCGGCAAGGGAGAGGGCGAGGCGATAGAGGGTCACGACGCCGCCACCGAGAAGTCCCGCGAGCGCACCCTCACCCACTAGGTTGACTTGGAACCTCCGCGAGAGGCGACGCCCCACCGAGAGCTTGCGCGCCGCTCGCTCTGTCATGCACCAACCACCGCTTTCCACGCATACATGTCTAAGGAAGTATTCAACAGCTTACTCCAATGCGAGAGGAGTATGTCGCGGCCAGATACAGAAACGCGCCCCTGCAGTGCAGGGGCGCGCAAGCATCAATGACGTGCAGATGGGACTAGTAGGAACCGCCACCGTAGAAGCCGTAGATGGGGCCAACGATAACGCCCGAGGACGGGTTGGCGGCGTGGACGATCTGGCCGTTGCCAAGGTAGATGCCAACATGGCTGCCGCCGTACTCAAAGACGAGGTCGCCATAGGAGAGCTGGTCCGTGCTCGTCTTCCAGCCGCCGCTGGCCTTGATCGAGTTGATCATGGCATACGTGGTACGCCCACGGGCGTAGCCGTAGACATAGCAGACAAGTCCAGAGCAGTCGAACGCGTTGGGACCAGAGGCACCGTAGACGTAGGGGTGGCCGACAAGCGCCAGAGCAGCAGACACACCGCCGCCAGAAGGCACGTTAGTGGTGCTGGAGCTGCTGTTGGAGCTCGAGTTGCTGCTCGAACTGGAGCTGTTGGAGTTTGAGCTGTTGGAGGAGCTGCTGCTGTTTGAGGTGTTGCTCGTGTTGCTCGAGGTGTTGCTGGTAGTTGAGTTGTCCGTGGTCGTAGTCTGAGTGGTGTCACCGCCGTTGGAGTTGATGGTCTCCTGCGTCTGAATGGCCTGGACAACGGTAGTTACCGAGTTGGACTCCTGGGACTCTGCAGCCTCGGCTGCCTCTGCGGCAAGCTGCGCCTGCACCTCCTCGTTAAGCGAGTCGTAGTAGGCCTGCGCCTCTGCCACTTGGTTCTGGTAGTCAGACGTCTGCGACTGGAGGCTGTCAACCTGGGCCTGCTGATCGGCCTGCTGCTGCTCAAGGTCGCTCTTCTGCTGCTCGAGCTGGTTGGAGAGCGCCTGAACCTCGGAGATGGCCGCGGCGTCAGACTCGGAGACCTTGTCGAGGTAGTAGATGTTGGACGAGAGCTCCTCGAAGGAGGCGGACGAGAGGATGAGGTCGAGCGCGCTTGAAGAGCCGGACTTGTACGAGCTCTTCATACGAGCTCCCAGCTCTTGGCGCTTCTCGTCCAGCTGGGTCTGGGTGTCGGAAATCTGCTGCTCGGTATCTGCGATGCTATAGGTGGTCTGCTCGAGCTCGGAAGTGGCCGAGGAAAGCTGATCCTGCAGGGAGGAGAGCGTGGAGCCCAGCGAGTCGAGCTTGGCGGAGGCAGCAGAGAGGTCATCCTCGGGGCTTGCCATGGCAACGGTGGGCGCAACGGTGAGCGCGCAGGGCGTGGCGAGGGCAAGAACCAATCCGGCAGTGATGATGCATCTTGCGTGGGTCATTGCGTAGTCCTTTCGACGCTTGATGAACATTCTACGTCAGGCATCGGTAAAGGGCACGGCTTTCCATACGATGGGCAGAAGGCTCTAATGCAACTTGGCCGCCCCCGTGAAGGAAGCGGCCAAGAACGTTGTGATGATATAGGACTTCTTGTGGTGATATAGGACTTCCCTACTTGACAGGAATGAGCGTGTAGACCTCGCGGTCGGGGTATTCCTTGGCAATGACGTCGCGGGGGTTCAGGAAGGTGAGCTCGAGGATGAACGAGAAGCCCTCGATCCGCGCGCCGGACTGCTCGACGAGCTTTGCCGTTGCCGCCGCCGTACCACCCGTGGCAACAAGGTCGTCCACAATGAGGACAACGTCGTCAGGGCTGAGGGCGTCCTTGTGGATCTGCAGCTCGTCGGTGCCGTACTCGAGCGAGTAGGACTGGGAGTAGACCTCGCGGGGAAGCTTGCCGGGCTTGCGTGCCGGGACAAAGCCCGCACCCAGCTTGTAGGCAACGGGAGCGCCAACGAGGAAGCCGCGGGCCTCGGCGCCAACGACCTTGGTGATGCCGCGGCCCAGGAAGTGGTCGGCGATGTCGTCAACGAGGTGCACAAGGCCATCGGGATCGGCGAACAGCGGCGTGATGTCCTTAAAGATGACCCCCTTCTCCGGATAGTCGGGGATGCTCACGATGCGGCTCTCGTAGTCGAAATCAGACACGTGCAGTTCCTTTCCTCGGTAACTACTGTAGCTATGGCAGGGAGGGGCCCGTGGGCTAGCCCTCCATGTCCTTGAATGACTGGTGGACAAGCCTGCGGATGAGCTCGGTGCGCACCACGTCTGTAAGGGCGAGCATGCGCGAGAAGGCCTGCTCGAAGCGTTCGCGCGTCTCGTCCGTGACCTCGGTCTCCACTCCGCCGCCCTTCTTGGCGTAGACCACCAGCGCCTGCTCGAACATGGCAGACTCACGGTTTGCCGAGTTCACGTACTGGCGCAGGTTCTTGGGGCCAATCCCATAGTGCCGCAGCTCGTCGCAGGTGCGAATGAGGCCAATGTCATGGCCATCCACAAGGTCGCGCCCATGGGGAGACCGCTTGAGCGTAATGACGCCCGCCTCGGAGAGCTGTCGCACGAAGCTCACGGGGACGCCAGCAACCTCGGGCATGCGGTCGATGGGATGGAACTTCTCGACCAGCTCCTCGTCCACGGGGCCTACGAGCGAGGCCTCGACCGCAGACTCGGCGGCTGCCGCGGGCGGCTCCCCGGCGTCTTGGCGGTCAAGCTCGTCCTTGATGATAGATAGTGGCAGGAACCTGTTCTTCTGCAGGTAGAGGATGGTTTCCAGCCGTTTGATATCACGCTGCGAATAGAGACGGTATCCCCCGGGGGTGCGGGACGGGTTGAGAAGTCCCTCGTCCTCGAGGTAGCGGACCTTCGATATGGTGAGGTCGGGATAGAGGCCCTGGAGCCGCTTCACGACCTTGCCGATGGTGAGGTATCCGGCGTCAGGCATGGCCTAGCCCTCGGCGTCGATCCTACGCGGGCGTGCATTGGTGTGGAACACCATGCGGAACGTGCCGATCTGGATGGTGGAGCCGTCCTTGAGGGAGGCCTTGCTCACAATGGCGCCATCGACCCACGTGCCGTTGAGCGAGCCAAGATCCTCGACCGTGGCCCTCCCCTGCGGGCAGGCAGAGAGGTCCATCTTCGCATGGTGGCGCGAGACGGTCATGTCGTTCAGGAAGACGCTGTTGCGCGGGTCGCGGCCAAGAGTGATGATGGGGGCGTCGAGCTCGAACGTCTCACCAATCTGGGGACCCTTGACAATGGTCAGCGTGGGGTGGGCCGGCTTCTCCTGGGCCATGAGGTCTGGAACGGTAGCATCTGCAGAGGGCATGCGGAAAATCTCCGTTGCCCCCATGTCGGTGGCGTGGTTGTTGGTGGGCTGCATCGAATCTCCCCTCGAGTAAACCTTACTCTCTCATGATACCGCTTACCTGCAGGCCACGCAGTCCATCTCGACGAGCGCACCAAGAGGAAGGGCAGACACCGCAACCACCGAGCGCGAGGGCGCGGGCTGCGGGAAGCGCTGTGCAAAGACCTTGTCCATCGCCTCAAAATCCTCGATGCGGGACAGGTAGACGGTGGTCTGCGCAACATCCGAGAGCGAGCAGCCCACCTCGGCGAGAATGGCTTCGATGATGTCGATGACGCGCGACGTCTGCGTTGTGACGGAGGCGCCTACGATGGTCTTGCCGTCTGATCCCACGGGGAGCTGTCCCGATGTGTAGACAAACCTCCCAGCCGTTGTGCCCTGCGAGCAGGAGCCGTAGGCATCTGGCGCCTGGGCCGCGTTGATCGCGTACTTCATCTGACCTCCCTACCCTTCCAGGATTCCACGTGCGCCGACAAAGTCATTCCCACGACGCAGGAGTCCCCACGCACGCAGGTTCTGCTCCGCTATCTCTACCACGTCTGTGGAGTCGAGCCTCTGCGACCAGGGGAGTTGCGACCAGGTGCCCAGCACGGCGGCACGACCCACAGGCTCGACCCAGGTAAAGGAAAGGAGGCTTCGCCACATCACGCGTGCGGCTGTCTTTGGAACGAGAAGCACGTAGGCGGGCACGCCTCCGGCAATGTCCACCGGCATGCCCATCAGGAGCGCGGGGATGTGGCCATCAAGCGTCACGCTCTCGACGGCGCCTCGCGCAGGAAGCGCACGGGCCGCAGAAGGAAGGTAGTCTGCCAGGAGCTCGTTTGCCCGGGCGCCCATGATGAGCAGCGGCACGAGCATGCCGCTTGCCTCCTCGACGGAGGTTCCCTCATAGGGCGCGTTTCCGTTGCTGCTCACCTGCGAGAGGAACGTGAGCCAGCCTGCCACCACAGATCCCCTGCGCGTGGGGTCGAGCAGCACGTACTCATGCGTTCCCGTGCGTGCGAGAAGCGCGACTGAGGTTATGGCGCCGTCACCTGTGAGCGCCGGCTCGAAGGCACACTGGCCAACACGCAGCTTGCGCGCGCAGAACGCCGCCTCGCAGAGTTCCTGCGGATGTGCACCAGAGACCAGCCGATACGTTGCGCCGGTAAGATCTGAGATCACCGCCCCCTCGAGCGCAAGGTCGAGTGGCTGCTCGTGCGCATACGATGCGGGATAGGTAAGTCCGGTGTCCTCGGCGCGATCAAAGCTCACACCAAGGGCAAGGTGCTCCTCGTAAAGTTCTCCTCGCACCGTCCGGGACGCATGGCCGCTCCCCTGCTCACGCTCGTCTGCCACAAGAGCCTCCTTCTGGCGCCAAGTCTACAGGCACCGTTTGCATTGTCCACTATGCGGCATACCCATAGAGGGGCAAGGTGAACACGTTCACGCGAGGATTGTTGTCCAAGGTGAGGCGAGCCGTATAGTGGACGCTCCCCGCCGTCCTGCCATCCTGCGTCCAGGTTGTTGACCCAACGAGCTGCCCGTCTTCAACCAGGAGGTTGCGCTGGAGCATGGTCGTGCTAAAGGAGAGGCTCCCACCCTGCGGCCACGTGATGGCGCTTTCGTCATCTGTTGCCATGACCTTGCAGGTCATGGCAAAGTTGTCGGCATAGGGCCTCACGCCCACAATCCACGAGCTCTTGGCCACAGGGGTCTGCTTGAAGTTCGAGTACGCCCAGTTGAGAAGCGACACCGTGTCGGTAAAGCGACCGGAGCTGGTCTGTGCACCAAGAACGCAGGTGAAGAGCTCCACGCCATTGCGCTGGCAGGCCCCGAGGAAGGCAGCACTGCCCGCAACGTAGCCGGTCTTGATGCCGCGAATCCCCTTGTAGGTCCCAAGGAGCTCGTCTGTCGAGTAGAACGTCTTCTGCGTCCCGGCCACGCTCACGGTTATCGAGCGTGTGTGCACGGTGCCGGCGATAAACGGGTACTCAGAGAGGGCCACCCTGCCCATAAGTGCCAGGTCAGAGACGGTGGAGTAGTGCCCGTCCTCGTCCAGGCCATGCGGGTTCATGAAGTGGGTGTTGGTCATGCCCAGTTCTTGGGCCTTCTCGTTCATGAGCTCGACAAAGGCATCCTCTGAGCCGGCGACGTTAAGGGCAATGTTCTCTGCGGCGTCGTTTGCCGAGTAGATGAGCATCACGCGGAGAAGCTCGCGCAGCGTGGGGGTGTCACCCTCCACAAAGCCTGCGGTCTGGGAATCCGCGCCCAGGTCGGTTGCGTGAATCTGACACGGAGTGTCAAGGTCGATGCCTGAGTCGAGGGCGACCATGGCAGTCATAACCTTAGTGATGGACGCCATGGGCATCTGCGTGTCCGCGTTCTTCTCGTAAAGCACGTTGCCGGCAGAATCCTCGACGATGGCGCACTGGGCCTCGCTCAGGACGGGGTCAGAGATGCCCGTCTCGTCGGCGTGAGCCACTTGAGGAAGTGCGAGGAACAGCGCAAGGACGAGAAGTGCCGCTGCAGCGGTCTGCTTTCGTTGAGAGGTCACTTGTCCTTCTCCCCCTCCTGCTCAGAAAGCGCCTCGCGACGAATCTGAATGCCCTCGCGGGTGTAGATGACTGCGGTTGTTATCGAGCAAACAAGGCCGGCATAGACAAAGAAGATGCCCAGAGCGGCAGGCTGTGCGTTGAGCCCGGGGAGCCAGGAAACGTTAGCCAGACCCAGCCCAGGCACAACGGGGGCTCCTAGCAGGAGGTCGCAGAAGCCAAACATAAGAAGTGCCGTGGTGACCTTACCTATGTAGACCACGTCAACAGGGCGACGGCGGTACTTCTGCAGGATGAGCGCGCCAATTCCCAGGTAGCAGTCTCGGCCAATGACGAGCACCGCGACCCACACCGGCAGCTCGCCGGTGAGAACTATGGCTAGCACGCCGGTGAAGAGCAGAACGCGGTCCATAATGGGGTCCATGACCTTGCCAAGCCAGCTCACGGTTTGGGTGCGGCGGGCGACCTGGCCATCCAGGAAGTCCGTCACGGCCGCGATGGCATAGAAGCAAAGTGCCAATACTCGGTTGGTGCCACGCACAAAGAGTACGAGAAAGGCAATCGTGAGGGCTAGGCGGCATGCCGTGATAACGTTGGCCACGGTGAGAATCTTGAACGAGGGGTTGTCTGGCGTCCCTACCGGCGCGGTGGTGGTACCCGCACGTTGGGCGGACTCGGCGTCCGAGTCGGTCACGCTCCTGATCTGGGAACCCAAGTTCTCGAGTTTTCTTGCCACAGCACTGCCCTTCTGGCGCAATCCAATCCGGCAATCCGCACACGTGCGGATGCCCCTGAAGTCCTCATACTACCCCAAATGCACGGTCCCTCCGCCTTTTCGCCAGTGACCCCAAAACCTGACCAGACCGCGATACCCTCATCCAGATGAGCCTGACTAGAGGATGGTACTCTCCAGAAGACGCACCAGAACGCGAATGCCCTGTGCGTACGTGCGGCGAGAAATGCGCTCGTTCACGCCGTGAACGCCTGTTGCCTCCTCCTCCGGCGTGGGCCTAAATGGGATGACGCGAAGGATGGAGTCGCAGACCGCTTCGTAGCGAATGGCGTCGGTGCCGCCGCATACAAAGGAGGGCACCACATCGACGTCACGGTAGTAGTGCTCGAGCGCCTCGGCGACCTCCGCGTAACCGGCCCCGCTCGTTGAGTCCATCCTTCCCGCAGGCGTGTAATGGACAGTCGTCGCGGTGACGCCGGTTCCGCTCAGTGCGCCCTCTACCCAGGCAAGTACGTCGTCTGCCGTGGTTCCCGGCAGGAGGCGGAAGTTAATCGTCGCACTCACGTCGCCGGGCATCACGTTGGGCGCGGCAGAGCCACCCTGGAGCATGTCGACGGCCATCGTGGTTGCCACGAAGGGGTAGAGGTCGCGCCTGGAGGCGACAAGTGCGGCGATCTTCTCGGCGTTGGCATCCACGTCCTGGACAAGCGTGCGGAGCGGCTCCTCGGTGATGTGAGGCGCAAGCGCGCGGAAAGTGTCGCTCACAATCGGGGTTAGCCGGGGAGCCGGGCGCGACTCCACGACGCGCGAGATTGCCACGCAGAGGCGCTCGAGTGAGGTGCCTCCAAAGGGGTTCGAGGAGTGACCGCCCCCGCCGTGAGCGTCCAGCCGCAGGTCAAGGTAGCCCTTCTGAGAGATGCACACATCGGCAAGCACGCGACCTGTGGCACCCCACAGAGCACCGTCAAACATGGTTGTCGTACCCTCATCGAGCAGCCACGCTGCGCGTACGCCGCGCTCCTTGAGGATGCCTGCCAGCTTGGTGGCTCCTGCGCTTGCGGTCTCCTCGTCTGCGCCAAAGGCCAGGATGACGGTGCGGCGCGGGCGGTCGCCACGGGAAAGGAGGTACTCGAGCGCCTCAAGCTCTCCCATGAGCATGTCCTTGATGTCGAGCGCTCCCCTGCCCCAGATGAAGGTCTCATCGAGGTCACCGGCAAAGGCATTGTGCAACCAATCCTTCTCCGTGCCAGGGACTACGGGAACTACGTCCTGGTGGGCCAGGAGCAGTACGCAGGGAAGCGAAGGGTCTGTTCCCTGGCAGGTGATGAGAAGGTTTCTCCCCACCTCCTCGAAGGTAGATGCCGCCATGATGTGCGGAAACGAGGAGCGCACGAGCGCGTGCAGGCGCTCGAAGGGTACGTCCTCGGTCTTCTCGCCATGGTCTATGGTCTTGCAGGAGATCGCGCTCGCAAGACGCTCGCAGGCGCCAGAATAGTCGAGGTCTGGGTAGTCTTCCTCGCTTGTGTAATGCGCGTATACATTGATACCGCTCATGGTTTCCCTTCTACCGCCCACGGTCTGGTGGATTTGTCTTTTCCATGGTAGACGGCGTAATTTGGGCTACTCACCGAGAAGGCGCCGCTTTCACGTTCAAGAAATGATTATGCAGATAAACTCTGTCTATGGGCGCAGGAGGCGCCCGGTCCCGAAAGAAGGAGTAGCCATGGCGGAAGACGAGGAGTACTTCGAAGACGCCGAGCTCGACTTTGACGAGCCGGAGGTAGACGATGACTATGACTTCGGGGACCAAGGTGGCTGGGCCGACGACGACCCCGAGACCATAACTCTCGAATACGATGACGGCACCTCGGAGAAGTGTGATGTGCTGGGGATTTTCCCGTATGATGGCAGGGAGTACATTGCGCTTGCGCCAGAGGGCAACCAGGAGTCGCTCTATCTCTACGGGTACGTCGAGCATGATGACGGTACCAACGACATCGTGCCCATCGAGGATGACGCCGAGTTTGACGCCGTGGCCGCAGAGTACCAGTCGCTCATGGAGTAGCGCCGTTGGGTCGCGCTCCACGCAGAGCGCATTACAAAGAGAAACCGCCCCATCAAGATGCATCTGGATGGGGCGGTTGCATGACGGGACCTTGCGCGAGGCAGGGCTACGCGCGAATCACACGGATGCGCCGGACGCCGTCGGCCTGAGCAAGGTGATCAATGACATCCGTCGGCACCTCGCCTGCAATGTCGATGAGCGTGTAGGCCATCGTGCCGCGGCTCTTGTTTGCCATGTTCTCGATGTTGATGCCGCTGTCGGCCAGGTACTGCGAGAACTTGCCAATCATGCCCTGCACGTTCTGGTGGATGATGGCTAGGCGCTCACCGGCGGCAATGGGGCCAAGGTCAACGGCACCAAAGTTCACGGAGTGCGTGATGTTACCGTTCTCGATGAAGTCTCGCAGCTCCTCTGCGGCCATGGCGGCGCAGTTCTCCTCCGCCTCGGTGGTGGAGGCGCCCAGGTGCGGCAGGACGATCGCGTTCTTCATGTCTGCCGAGATGGGGTTGGGGAAGTCCGTCACGTAGCGGGCAATGTGACCCTCGGCGAGGGCGGCGGCCATGGCCTGCTCGTCCACAATGGTGTTGCGGGCAAAGTTAAGCACCACGGCTCCGGGCTTCATCTGCGAGATGAGCTCGGCGTTGATCATGCTCTTGGTGGAGTCCATGGCGGGCACGTGGATGGTGATGTAGTCGCAATCGGCGACAAGGCGGGAGAGGTCGTCGGCGTGCTCGATGCGGCGGTCGAGGTTCCACGCGGCAGAGA
Source organism: uncultured Coriobacteriaceae bacterium (assembly GCA_902773995.1). Classification (GTDB taxonomy): domain Bacteria; phylum Actinomycetota; class Coriobacteriia; order Coriobacteriales; family Atopobiaceae; genus Tractidigestivibacter. Next base: position 98,151 of record CACYGL010000001.1, read on the forward strand.
CCGAGAGGTACGGGTCATAGCCCACGGCCTGCATGCCAAAGCGGGTGGCGGTGTTGGCCACGGCGGCACCAATGGCGCCAAGGCCAATGACGCCCAGGCGCTTGCCGGCAAGCTCGTGGCCGGCAAACTGCTTCTTGGCCTTCTCGGCGTGCTTGGCGATGTCAGGGTCGTCGGCGTTGGCGCGCACCCACTCGATACCGCCCACAATGTCGCGGCTGGCAAGAAGCAGCCCCGCAAAGACGAGCTCCTTCACGGCGTTTGCATTGGCACCGGGCGTGTTGAAGACAACGATGCCCTCGTCAGCGCAGCGGTCGAGCGGGATGTTGTTCACGCCGGCACCGGCACGTGCGATGGCGAGAAGGCCCTTGGGGAACTGGGTCTCGTGGAGGCTCGCGCTCCTCACCATGATGGCGTCAGCGTCCTCGAGGGCGTCGGTGAGTTCGTAGTTGGCCCCAAGGCGATCGGTGCCTGCCTTGGCGATGTTGTTCATGCAGTGAACCTTGTACATGTGGATGGCTCCTTGGGTCTTGTGGAATGGTGGCAAAAGCGCTGGCGAGATGGTCTAGGCCTTCTTGTGGGAGCGCTCGAAGCCATCCATGAAGTTCACGAGCGCCTCGACGCCCGCCTTGGGCATGGCGTTGTAGATGGAGGCGCGCATGCCGCCAACGGTGCGGTGGCCCTTGAGGTTCACGAGACCGGCCTCTGCCGCCTGGGCGACAAACTCGGCGTCGAGGTCCTTGTCGCCCGTGACGAAGGGCACGTTCATAAGAGAGCGGCTCTCTGGGTCGGTAACCGTGGGGTGGAAGAGCTCAGAGGCGTCAAGGTAGTCGTAGAGGATCTTGGCCTTCTCGGCGTTCTTCTCGTGCATGGTCGCAAGGCCACCGTTCTCGAGCAGCCACTGGAACACCAGGCCGCACATGTAGATGCCCCAGCAGTTGGGCGTGTTGTAGAGCGATCCCTTGTCGGCCTGCGTCTTGAAGCGCAGCATCGTGGGAACGCCGGGGAGGTCATCGGGGATGAGGTCCTCGCGCACAATCACAATCTGCACGCCGGCGGGACCAACGTTCTTCTGGACACCCGCGTGGATGCACCCAAACTTGGTCACGTCAACAGGCTCGGAGAGGAACATCGAGCTCTGGTCGGCAACAAGCGTGTGGCCCTTCGTGTTGGGCAGGGTGTGGTACTGCGTGCCGTAGATGGTGTTGTTCTGGCAGATATAGAGGTAGTCGGTGTCCTCGCGGATGGGGAGGTCCGAGCAGTCGGGGATGTAGGTGAAGTTCTTGTCTGCCGAGCTTGCCACCACGTTGGGGTCGCCAAGGATCTGAGCCTCCTGGTACGCCTTCTTTGCCCAGTTGCCCGTGATCACGAAGTCTGCCTTGCGGTGCGGTGCCAGGTTGATGAAGGTAGTCGCAAAGAGCAGCGAATCACCACCCTGCAGGAAAAGGACCTTGTAGTTCTCGGGAATACCCATAAGGGTGCGGATGTCGGCCTCGGCCTTGTCGATGATGCCCTGGAAGACCTTGGACCTGTGGCTCATCTCCATGACGGACATGCCGGAGCCCTGGTAGTCGAGGATCTCAGAACCCGCGCGAGAGAGCACCTCCTCCGGAAGTACGGCGGGGCCGGCGGAGAAGTTGTACACGCGTGCCATGTAGATCACTCCAAATTCTGGTGCATCGCGGTTTCCCGGCTGCAGCCGCGCAGGCGCTCGGCTCGTAGTCGGCTCGTGTTTCAACATGATAGCCGGCGAATGACGAGAGTTTTCATCCGTTACGCTTTGATAACCTAGGCGCCCGGTGGGAATTTGTGCGGGGGTGTTGCCTCGCGACCATCGAACGCTGCCCCTGCACCAGCTGCTAGACTTGGACCAACGGCTTCGAGCAAGGAGGCGTTCCATGGGACAGGCGGCAGGAAGCGGCGAGCCTGATGCTCGCCCGGGCGTAGACGTGGTCTTCTTTGACATCGACGATACCCTGTACGACCAGGCAAAGCCCTTTGCCTATGCGGTGAGGCGCGTCTGCGGTGACCTTCCCGGCGCAACTGACGCAGCCCTCTACGATGCGAGCCGCAGGCACAGTGGCCCCATCTTTGCTGCCTTCTCGGCGCGGCGTACCCCTACTACGGAGGAGTATGCCCTGCGTATGCAGCAGACCCTTGCCGACTTTGGCGTTTCCATCGACCACAAGACCGCTGTGGAGGCACAACGAGTCTACGCTGACGAGTCGGGCGTGGCCATGTCGCTCTCCCCTGCCATGGCATCCTGCCTGGATGCGTGTCGCTCGCGAGCCCGCCTGGGCGTGGGCGTGATCTCCAATGGCCGCAAGGAGCTCCAGGCTGAGAAGCTCGGCATTCTCGGCATAGCGCGGTGGGTCTCTCCCGGGGCCGTCTTTGTCTCACAGGCCGTGGGCCTGGCAAAGCCCGACCCGGCGCTCTTTGACTACGCATGCGACCACCTTGGCACAACGCCCCGTCGCTGCATCTATGTTGGTGACGCCTGGGACACGGACGTCGTGGGTGCATGTGCGGCGGGGATGCCGTGCGTATGGCTCAACCGTCGTGGGCGCATGCGGCCGCAGGACGCAAGGGGGGTCTCCCCAACTTGGGAGGTTGGGAGCGAGGAGGAGCTCCGTGCGCTAATCGGCTGCGAGTCCTTTTGGCGGTTCTCGCACACATAAGGCGCACTATGATGGGCACACGCTAAGAGAGAGGGCAGGATATGGATTCAAGGCTTGAACCACTGTTCACTCCGTGGAGTATCGGCGGCTGCGAGATCAAGAACCGCATCGTCATGACGTCCATGGGCGGTACCAACATCTTTGGGTGGATGGAGAGAAACCACTTCGACCGGGACGGTGCCCGCTTCCTCATGGAGCGCGCGCAGAACAACGTGGGGCTACTGCTTCCCGGCTGCCAGCCCGTCTACAACCCCATCGGCGGCCAGTGGCTAGATCAGAATCGCACCATGTACGAGGAGCTCAAGCCCTTCATGGAGGAGCTGCACGCCACGGGAGCCAAGATGTTCGTGCAGCTCACGGCTGGCTTTGGGCGAAGCTTCACGGTGTCTGACTCCATGGAGGAGCTCTACACCAACCCGCTGCTGCGCGCGTTGTCAAAGCCCTTCCTCGATTTGGACAAGATCTGCGCTACAGCGTCCCCCTCGCCCAACCGTTGGTCGGACAAGGTCCCGTCACGCGAGATGACCATCGGTGAGATCGACCGGATTGTGGAGGCGTTTGCTACCTGCGCAAAGATGCTGCGTGATGCCGGCGTTGACGGCGTGGAGGTGCATGCCGTCCACGAGGGCTACCTTCTCGACCAGTTCACCCTCCCCTACGTGAACCACCGCAACGACATCTACGGCGGCTCGCGCGAGAACCGCTACCGCTTCCCGGTGCGCATTGTCCACGCCATCCACGACGCAGCAGGTGAGGACTTCCCTGTGTCGCTTCGCTACTCGGTGGTGAGCCGCACCAAGGGCTTCCGCGAGGGGGCGCTCCCCGGCGAGGACTACGTCGAGGTGGGGCGCACCATGGAAGAGTCCGAATGGGCCGCACGCTACCTCACCGACGAGGGCTACGCAATGCTCAACTGCGACAACGGTACCTACGACGCCTGGTACTGGGCTCACCCGCCTATCTACATGCCCGAGAACTGCAACCTTGCAGATGTCGAGCACATCAAGGGATACGTGGACGTGCCGGTTGTCTGTGCCGGCCGCATGGACCCCTATGTGGGCGCACAGGCCGTGGCCGAGGGCAAGCTTGACGCCGTGGGCTTTGCTCGCCAGTTCCTGGCCGACGGCGAGTGGGTCACCAAGCTTGTCGAGGGGCGCGAGAAGGACATTCGTCCCTGCATCTGCTGCCACAACGGCTGCTTCAACATGTGCCACTACAGGGGGCACGCAAACACGCAGACTCTCGAGGACTCGCTGCATCTCTCGCGTTGCGCGGTGAACCCCGAGACTATGCAGTACGAGAAGCACCACATCCGCCCCACCACCACGCCCCGGCGCGTCGCCGTGGTTGGTGGCGGCATTGGTGGCATGGAGGCCGCACGCGTGCTTGCGCTTCGCGGCCACTGGCCCGTCATCTACGAGCAGTCAGACCATCTGGGCGGCGTCTTCCGCGAGGCCGCATCCGCGAGCTTCAAGGGCAAGCTCCGCGACCTTCTCGCCTGGTACGAGCGGCAGATGAAGGAGCTTGGCGTCGAGATCCACTACAACCGCGAGGTCATCGACGTGCAGGAGCTTGACGAGGACTACGCCATTGTGGCCACCGGCGCCACGCCCAAGCGCCTGCCCGTCCAGGGCTTCGAGCGCGCGATGGATGCCTTGGACTACCTCGATGGCGCCGAGGTTGGCCAGCGCGTGGTGGTCATTGGTGGTGGCCTCACCGGCTGCGAGGTGGCGCTCGAGCTCTACCTCTCCGGCAAGGAGCCCGTCATCGTGGAGATGAAGGACGACCTGGTGGCACAGGACGGTGTGTGCCTTGCCAACTCGAGCTACCTGCGTGAGTTCTTTGCCTGGAAGAAGGTTCTCGTCTATCTGGAGTCCACGGTGCGCGCCATTGGCGAGGACTGGGTGCAAATCTCGCACAAGGACGGTACGCTCGAGCGCATCGCGTGCGACTCGGTGGTGAGCGCCGTTGGCTACACGCCCGATCCCGTTTCGCAGCCAGACGGCCGCCACGTTCAGCTTGTTGGCGACTGCGCCGGAGTAGGCAACTTGCGCTCGGTCATTTGGCGTGCCTACGAGGCCGCCTCGCGCGTCTAGCTTGGGGGAATCACGAGAAGGAAGGGAGGCCAGCCCATGGAGCTGACCCAGGAGGAGCGTGACATCCTCGATGGCAAGCAAGGAGAGACGCTTGCTAAGGTGATGAGAACGCTCGTTGAGTACGGAGAGGCATTTGGCGCCACGCGCATGGTCAAGGTGACGGCACCGGGGCACCTGGTAACTAGCTTTGGCATTTCAATCCTCGAGGCGAACTTCCGCCTGATGGACGAGCTCATCAATGCCGGGCTTAAGACCAAGGAACCCTTCACCGTTGACCCGCGTCCCATCGACAACGCAGATGTCCCTGCCAGCGTGGTCCAGAAGGTCGTAGGCGCGGTCACATACAGCAAACAGGACGCCTACGAGCGTCAGCTGCGTGCTGTTGGCCTCAAGGACGAGAACGCCTTCACCTGCACCTGCTACCTGCCCGAAGTTGGCAACTCCCCAAAGCGCGGCGACATCCTGAGCTGGGCAGAGTCTTCAGCCGTGGTCTACGCCAACTCTGTCCTTGGCGCGCGCTGCAACCGGAACAGCGGATTCATTGACCTCTTTGGCAACATCGTGGGCGAAGTCCCGGAGTTTGGCCTTCTCACCGATGAGGGACGCAAGGCCACATGGGTCGTGGACGTGGAGTGCACCAAGAAGCCCCAGGCGCAGGTGCTGGGCTCTGCCATTGGCATGAAGGTGATGGATGAGGTTCCCTACATCCGTGGGCTTGACCAGTGGCTGGGCTGCACGCTTGACGATGCGGCGAAGGCCTACCTCAAGGACATGGGGGCCGCCACGGCGTCAAACGGCGCCGTGGGCCTCTACCACGTGGCAGGCATAACGCCCGAGGCGGCAGATCTGAGCGAGTCCCTCATCGCTGAGGGTGCGAAGCACTACGTTATCGACGACGCGGAGCTTGAGCGCGTGAAGGCGAGCTACCCCAACATCTGGAAGAAGCCCGACGCCCGCCCCCGTCTGGCGTTCATCGGCTGCCCGCACTGCTCGCTTGAACAGCTCAAGGACTGGTCGCATCGCATTCCCGAGGCCCTCGCCCGCGAGGGGCGCACGCGCGTTGCGGTACCCACGGTTGTCTCGAGCGCACCCGATGTACTTGCGGCCTTTGACGGAACGCCTGAGAAGCGCAAGCTCCTGGCGACGGGCGCCAAGCTCACCTACATCTGCCCGCTCATGTACATGGACAATCCCGCCACCGACCTGCCGGTAGTGACGTGCTCCAACAAGCTGCGCACGTATACGAGCGCGCGCTACTTTGACGAGGACGACCTGCTCCGCATCATCGCGAGGGGAAGGATTGACTAATGGCTGAGAAGACCTTCAGGGGGCGCGTTGTTGTTGGCGGAGCCGTGAGCGCAAAGGCGCTGGTAAGCCATGGCGGCTTCAACACGCTGGCAAGCTACCAGCAGCCGCTCATCCTAAAGAACGTGAAGGCACCCTGCTCTGATCAGAACAACCCGGATCTCTATAAGAAGCCGCTCCAGGGCGCGGCCATCTGCCTGCCGCAGACCATCGGCTCTACCACGGGTGGCATGGTCCTCATGTGCGCGTGCGATATGGGCGCAGGTCCGGCCTGCATGCTCTTCTCTAAGCCCATCGACCCCCTGGCCGCGGCGGGGGCCATTCTCGCCAAGAACTGGACCGAGCACCCATTTGTCGTGGTTGACCAGTTGGGTGACGAGTTTCTCAGCTACGTGCATGATGGTATGAAGGTGAGCGTTGCCGAGGATGGTACCGTCACCGTTACGGGGTGACGTTGTCGCTTCTGCGAAAATGCGCCTTTGGGCGAGAATTTGGCGCCTGAACAGCGGTTATAGCAGCATTTACGTCTAAAGAAGGCCCTCCGGCGTCACTTTGGCGCCGGAGGGCCCATCTCGTACATAATCCCGTCGTAAACCCTCGTTCGGGCGTCATTCTGGCGCCGGAACGAAGGTTTTGTCCTATCGGTTGATTTCCTCGAGAAAAGCGTCACCGTAGCGCTGGAGCTTGGCGCGCCCCACGCCGGAGACCTTGAGCAGGTCCTCAACGTTTGCGGGACGGCGTCGTACCATGGCTCGCAGCGTTGCGTCCGAGAAGACCATGTAGGGCCGGACGCTGTACTCGTCTGCCAGTTGCTTGCGCAGCGCGCGAAGGCGCTGGAAGAGTCGCTCGTCCTCGTCGGTGACTTCGGTCTCGCTGGGTAGTTCGCGCGTGCGATAGCTGCCGCTGGATCCTGAGGCGCCAAAGGCCCTGCGCGGGCGTGCGGCACGCAGATACTCGTCGGCGGAGCTACCAAGGCACACGGAGCAGCCGCCGCACCCGGCAGAGCCATCGCCTGCCCCAAGCGACGAAGCGTCCTGGCCAAAGTAGCAAAGCACCCGGACTCGTAGGCACGATTCGCTCATCGCATAACCAATCATTGCCGAGAGGAGCCGCTCCCTGTTGCGCAGCAGCGTCTTCCTCTCGGCTTGTGGGGTCTCGGGCGGGAACTCGGTGTTGTCAATGAAGTAGTGGCACGTTCGTATGTCACCGCGGCTCCACAGGAGGTAGCACTCGGCAGGCTCTCCGTCGCGACCGGCGCGTCCCGCCTCTTGGTAGTACTCCTCAAGCGAGAGGGGCAGCCCGCAGTTCACCACAAAGCGCACGTCTGACTTGTCGATGCCCATGCCAAACGCGTTGGTGGCCACCATGAGGCGAGCTTCGTCGCGCACAAAGGCTTCCTGCGAGGCGGCCCGCTCGTCGTTCTCCATGCCGGCGTGGTAGCTCACCGCGGTGACTCCGGCGGCACGCAGGGCCTCTGCAAGCTCGTCCACCTTCTTGCGCGTGGTCGCATAGACAATGCCGGACCACGTGGGGTGTGCCGTAAGGTAGCCCAGAAGCCAGCGCGTGCGGTCCCTGGGCGTAAGCTCAAAGGACGAGAGGCGCAGGTTCGGCCGGTCGAAGCCGTTCACCTGGACGGAGGGATTGCGCAAGTCGAGCAGGCGGGAGACGTCCTGTCGCACCCGCGCCGTGGCGGTTGCCGTGAGCGCGCAGACAACGGGGCGCTGTGGGAGTTGGTTGACAAAGGCGGGAATGCCGCGATACGCCGGGCGAAAGTCCTGTCCCCACTGGCTCACGCAGTGCGCCTCATCAACGGCCACAAGCGGCACGCGCATCTGCTGAGCAAAGGCAATGAAGCGCTGGTCAGACAGGCGTTCCGGCGCAACGTACATGATGTCATACCACCCGGCTATGGCGCGCGCCATCACGACCTCCTGCTGGCGTGGCGTGAGCGTGGAGTTGAGGTAGGAACCCCGTATGCCCGCCTCCTTGAGCGAGCGCACTTGGTCGCCCATGAGCGAGATGAGCGGCGACACCACAAGCGTGAGTCCGTCGAGAAGCACGGCCGGAATCTGGTAGCAGATGGACTTTCCGGCTCCCGTAGGCATGACGGCAAGCGCGTCGCGACCAGAGAGAATCGACGAGATGACCTCCTCCTGGCCGGGCCGGAAGGAGTCATAGCCAAAATAGGTGCGCAGGGCTTCTCGGGCGCGAGCCATTGCCTCTTCTCGCCTGTCTATGCCGTTCTCGCCCGCCACCATTGATCCTCCTGTATGACTACTTGAAGACAATGCCGCTCACCGATTGTTCGGCACCGCCCACAGGTACTACCATACAACCCATGGGAAGTAAGGAAGACACAGCAGCGGCAAAGTATCGGCAGATGACGGAGGAGCCCGTACGACCCCTCATCCTCACGCTTGCAGCTCCCTCGATTGTCTCTAACCTCGTTACCAGCATCTACAACCTCTGTGACACCTTCTTCGTGGGGTCGCTGGGAACCTCCGCCGAGGGCGCCATTGGCATATCATTTGTGGTCATGACCGCCATCCAAGCCGTTGGCTTTGGTATGGGACAGGGCACGGGTAACGCAATCTCGCGCTACCTTGGCGCAAAGGACCGTGATCGCGCCTGCGTCATGGCAACCAACGGCCTAGCAACTACGCTTCTTCTCGGCACGCTCATCGCCATTGTGGGCAACATCTTCATCGAGCCCATCTGCCTGGTAGCGGGTTCGACCGAGACCATCCTCCCCTACGCCAAGACCTTCGTGGGCATCATTCTTCTAGGCGCACCCTTCATGTGCAGCTCGCTCATGCTCAACATGCAGTTGCGCTTCGAGGGAGAGGCGCTCCACTCCATGATTGCCATCATGACAGGCGCCCTCATCAACATTGGCCTTGAGCCGCTCCTCATCTATGGGGCTGGTCTGGGCATAGCGGGCAGCGCCATCTCTACGGTGATCTGCCAGTTCATCAGCTTTTGCATTCTCGTCTGGCAGATCCAGCACGTGGGGATAACGCCTCTTTCGCCTAAGTGGCTGAGAAGACCCACCCGCGCCATGGTCACCAAGATCGTGAACGGCGGTCTTCCCTCCTTTGTGCGCCAGTGCATGCTCGGCGTGGCCACCACGCTCCTCAACGAGGCGGCCCGCCCCTTTGGCGACGCAGCGATAGCCGCGCTCGCCGTGGTGCAGCGCATCACGAGCATTGGGAACTACGTTCAGATTGGCATTGGCCAGGGCTTCCAGCCGGTGGTTGGCTACAACTACGGGGCCAAGCTCTACGAGCGCATTAGGGCTGGCTACCGCTTTGCCGTACGCACGGCGTTTGTTTTAGTGGCACTTCTGGGCGTTGTGACCTTCGCCTTGGCGCCGCAGCTCGTGGGGCTCTTCTCGAATGACACCGAGGTCGTGAGCATAGGAACGCTCGCCCTGCGCGTGGAGAGCTTCACGCTTCCCCTCACGGGCACCGCTATGATCACCAACTTCTTGCTGCAGACCACCGGGCGTATGTGGCGTGCGACCATCCTGGGAGCCTGCAGGCTTGGCCTTGTGCTTGGTCCCGTGGTGCTTGTTCTTCCGCCCATGCTGGGGCTTCTCGGCGTCCAGCTGGCGCAGCCCGTGACCGACGTCATCACGTTTCTGGTGACGATTCCCATGGCGTGGTCGATTCTGCGCGAGCTTGGGCAGGAGGAGCGAGAGGGGCGCTGACGCTCCACCGCCCAGATATGCGACTATCATGAGCCGCTGTGGATAGTTTCGCGCGTTGCGCGCATGACATATGGAGGCATCTGCCAATGGAAACCTTTGATGAGCTGTACTACACGAAGCCCTACCTGCGCGAGTTTGATGGCAAGGTCGTGTCATGCGAGGCGGCTGATGGCGGCTTCTCCATCGTTCTAGACCAGACCGCGTTCTACCCCACAGGTGGAGGCCAGCCGGGTGACCGCGGGACGCTGTGCGTTGGCACGGGTGACGATATCCTCGTGGCACACGTGCGCGAAGCGGTCCCGGGCAATGGCGCGGGCGAAGTCATCCATCTCACGGACGTCGCGCTTCCGGTTGGTGCCAGCGTGCACGGGTCGCTTGACTGGACCTGGCGTCGTGACAACATGGAGGCGCACACAGGCGAACACATTGTCTCGGGCATCGTGCACGCGCTCTTTGGCTACAACAACGTGGGCTTTCACATGGGCGAGCGTTGCATCGAGGTCGACTTTGACGGCGTCCTGACGCCCGATGACGTGCTGGACGTCGAGCGACGTGCCAACGCGGCCATCCGTGAGGACGTGAGCGTGGAGGCACTTCTCCCCTCTCCTGCCGAGCTTGCCGAGATGGACTACCGCAGCAAGAAGGATCACGACGGCCAGATCCGAGTGGTGAGAATCGATGGCGTGGACTCCTGCGCCTGCTGTGGAACGCACGTCTCGTCCACGGGACAGGTGGGGCTCATCAAGATTCTGCGCACGATCACCAAGAAGAAGCGGACGCGCCTTGAGCTTCTCTGTGGTCGCCGCGCGCTTGAGGCCTGTGAGGACGCCATGGCAGCCCTCCGCGAGACGAGCAACTTCCTCACGGTTGCGGACGAGGAGGTGCCCGAGGCGGTGCAACGTCTCTCTGCTGAGAAGGACGACCTCAAGCACCAGCTCAAGCAGGCAGGCCGCAAGCAGATTGACCAATACGTGGCTGGCCTGGCATCTGTTGGCGCACTGGCTATCTGCTGTCTCCCCGGACTGGGCGTTGAGGACCTCCGTTACCTATGCGAGCGCGTGCTCGAGTCGACGGATGCCACGGTATGTTCGGCTCTCTCGCCCGTGGCCGGAGATAGTACGCGCCTGGCGTATGTCATGGCGTCTTCCGACGAGGACCTGAGGCCTGCGTGCAAGGAGCTCAACTCCAGGCTCGACGGCCGTGGCGGCGGAAAGGCCCAGATGGTCCAGGGTAGCTGGGACGCGAGCGGCGCCGACGCCGAGGCGGCCATCCGTGAGGTGCTGGCCTAGGCCGCGCGCCAGAGGCGCTTCTCGGCCAACGGTCCTGGAGGAGGTCTTCGTCTCGAAGTTCCCTACGCTTCCGAAGCAACCTGCCGGTGCGCCGCTCTCGTCCAAAACCTCACACGTGTTGTTACTTTCTTGATATTACGGACACGCCATCTGGCCTTTTCCCGAGAAACATCAAAGAAGAAATATCACGTGTGAGGTTTCACCGGCAGCGCAGATCACCCCTTGTCGGCGAACGTCTGCAGCGCGACCTCCCTCAGGCGCAGCAGCATGTCCCGCATCCACGTCTGGGCCTCGACCCAGTCCTGCCTGTCGTAGTCGAAGTCGCGCCGCAGCCAGAGTGCCTTGTGCTTCATCGCATCGTTGGGATCGCTCCACTGGAAGAGATTGACGTACTCCCCGAACTCGGACTCTATCTCGTCCCCTCTCGCGTACAAGTCCCCGTAGCCCGCGCCAGTGGGCAGGTAGATGCCGACACCGGCATAGTGGTCCCTCCTGTTGGCTCTGCACTCCAAATGGCATTCGGGGAGCCCGATGCTAAAAGTTTTCCACAATCTAATACTCTGCGGCTTGCCGGTCGGATCCCCAAAGGCGTCAACGAACGCCTGGGACTCGCCGCACAGCTCGTAGAACCCGTGCCAGTACTCTGCGCGGAACTGCTCGTTGTCCGTCGCGACGCTCTTCCGCCTAGGCCGGAACGAGTCCACCACGTCCGCGGGCAGGTCGGGGAACGCCCAGACCTCCAGCGCCCTCTGGGCCAGCCGCTTGCCGCGGGCCTCAATGCTCACTGGCGTCCACTCGGTCGCTTCGCGCAGATCGGCCGAGATGCTTATGAACTCGTTGTCGTAGCCGCCGGTGACGCGCTCCTTCTTCTGCTGGAACGTTCCGTCGGAGAGCTCGGAGTTGTACGCGGTGAGGGTGAGGTTGCCAAGGTTGTGCAGAAGGTGCTCGAACTCCTCGTCATCCACGTCGCCCAGCATGTCACGCCACTCCGGGTGCGCCAGCGCATTCTGCGGCATGATGTGCTCGATCGTGTACTGACCGTTGGAGAAGTCGCGCTCGTCCTTGGGGTGGTAGCTGTTCTCGAGGCGAGACAGCAGGTAGAGCGACCGCCTGAAGTGGTATGCGTCGCGCGTCCGAAGCTTGTCCAGGAACTCGGCGTCTGTGGGGAAACGTCTCGCGGTCCCCGCCTCTCCCAGCAGAAAAGCCTGCAAGGCCTGCAGGTAGTTGCGCTTCTCGTCTCGTGCCTTCGCAAGACGGGCAATCAGCGAGGAGAAGAACTTCTGCAGGCTGTTCGTCGCGCAGTCGCAGACCGAGCGGCGAAAGAGGTAGCTCTCGAGCGTGGAGAGAATGGCGAGAAGGTCGTCCCGGCTGAGCGCACCGTTGTCGTGGTCGTCGAGGACGGACATGAGCAGCGGGTCAACGACAGAGATGTCCAGCCGGTGTATGCGCGAGAGGAGCCTGTCCACCTCGGCATCGCCCGAGGCCTTGCCGCCAATCTGCGCGTAGTAGGTGGCAAACCTCTTGAGCTCCTTGAGGAGCTCCTCAACGGGAACCTCCACGCCATAGCCCCGCGACTCGTAGTATCGCTTGAACAGCTGGTAGACGTCTCGCCTCACAAGCGACTCCGGCGCGTTGCGCACGGTGAGCCAATCGCTCACGAAGTCGTCGAACTCCTCGTCGTAGGTCGAGGCGCCAAGCGCTACCTCGATGGGGCGCCAGTAGTTCAGGTAGAGCTCGTCCTGCTTGGGGTGGCCCATCAGCACGAAGTTGCGGATGAGGTCCGCGGACGAGAGGTCCTTGCCAGTCGAGTTCATCGACTCGAATATTAGCTGCGGGTTGTCCTGCCCCTGCGTCAGCGAGATGGAGACGACCTCGAGCAGCTGGACGCCCTTCCACACCACAAATGACGCAATCGTAAGTGACTACGTAATTGTTGAACATGGCGTCCAAGCTCGCGCATAAGGGTAGCTTATTACTGTCGCGCTCCCGTCGCACAATCGTTGTCGTAGGGCGGACGCGGGAGAGGGGCGGCGCGGCGTGACGAGCATGAGCACGCGGATGGTGAGGGCGGCGGACGGAGACGACGGGGACCTCCTGTCGTTCGGGGACGAGGAGTCGTGCAAGGAGGAGCTGATGCGGCTGCGCTTCCCCGGTGGAAGCCCGGAGCGGAGGCGCTGGCGGATGGGATGGAAAGGTCTTCTCTCTCAGTCGATGACCCCTGTGGTCCTCTCGCATTCTAGGCGTCTGCATATTTGGTAGAATCATCGGACGAAGATTGCACAAGGTCGGCAGACGATTCTCCTTTCCTAATCGGTCGTTGTCGGCTGGTGTCCCAACGAATGGAGGCGCTGGTTAATGGGTCAGGAAATGTCATTCAATACATTTCTTGATTCTGCAATTCAGGCCTTAACCCCTTTAGATGGACCATCACTTGCTTTCCCTGATGTTGGTGATGTCCATTTCACCACTCTAACTACGACAAATTTAGCTCTCCTTCGTAAAGCACATGCCTCGGGATACCCTGGCCTCATAGTTAGCTGTCCGGATTTCGAGAGAGAGGCCATAGCAACGGCTTTTCTTGCTGCTTTGCTTCATCTTGAATTTGATGAGGGTAAGCATGGCTTGCATGAAGCTGAGGCCGGTGAGAAGGCAGCCGTCGGTAGTTGCGTTGTTAAAATCACTGAAGTCAACGATGACGAGGTCATGTATTCTTCTTTTGACCAAGTTGAGGGAATCGATAAGAGTTATCGAGCTTTCCCCCTCGTGCATCGGGCTTCTCCTGATGCTGACCTCTCTAGAACAAAGAACACCAAGAAACGCAAGCACCCATCGTTGGTGAAAGAGGCTTCGCGCTATGAGAACCTTCCCGCACCACTTCGGCACATCTTAGATTGCTGCGGGAAACCGGTTCCTTCAGTTGGATATGTCACCTCGCCTTCGCAGTACGCCAACGAAGCTCCCACTCGCCTGCTTAGCGGTCGTATTCTTTTTGACGGGGTTTCCTATAACCTTTCGGAAGTTTTGCCCATTACTTATCTTTCTCCCAAGGGCGACAGGCGTAACGGTTTCAGTTGGCCCTTTGACTGTCCGCCGTCTATCCTTGTGGGGCCTCGTGTTAACGGTGTCGGCAGCGCTTCCGAAATCGCTGATTTAGCCGACGACGGTCTTCCGGTTGACTTCGTCGCTTGCAACATATCGAGCCCCGATCTGATGGACACCGAGCTTTTGTCGGATATCTTGGATCTCAAGGATAGAGGCATTGCTGTCATCGCCTTTTGCGATCGCTGGACGTTGGCTAGGCTACAGCCTCTCAAAAACAATGGCTTTCTTCCTTTTGACTGGGATGATTGCCGCTTCTTGGACAACAAGCAGGGGCTTCACTTGTCTTCCATTCAAAACCGGATGCTCACCAGACAACACGAGAAGGTACTTCCGGTTTCTGATGAAGACAGTGGCCTCGCACGCGCAAAGCAAATTCTCTACGACGATCTCAGAATCTCTGATATCGACGATGACGATGTTCTCGCAGCCATACAAGACCTGTTTGGGGTGCTTGGTTCAGCCATTAGAATGACCGAGGCTCCTGATGAGGCGTATAGCAATCGACAGAGAGAACTCATTGACGACTCCCTAGACACAATCAGGTCATCGATGATATTGAGCTCGCAGGAGTTTGGCGAGATAACAGTCGTCTGCGATATCCTTTCTAAGTTCTTCGAGCCTGGTAGGCTTGCTCCGAAAGAGCAGAGGATTTATGACCTCATCACTCACTTTTTAAAGAACAAATCGCCCGTGGTTCTGGTTGTCGATAGGAACAGGACCGAAGCCGCCTACAAATACTGGTGCGGAGAGCTTTCCTACAATGGCTACGACACCGGGTTATTCACTGTTGTGACGACGCGTGATTTCCTTGGAAGCAACTCGCTCGTCGGCGACGAGAACGTTATTTTCAGTGGCTGGTATGACAAGGGAACGATGGATCGCTGCCTCCATTCCGGAATAGCAACGAACATGATTTTTGTGCTCTACGGGCATGACGGCGGTGATTTGGAGCTTGAGTGGTGGCTCAATGCAAACGAACAGTGGCATAGGGAATCGGACAAATGCGCACTTGCAACCGACAAGGCCCTCGCCAAACTGGGAATCGAACCGCTCAAAAGGTCCAAGAAGGCAGGGTCAATAGCGACGAGGCGGCGCGACAACGCATCTGAGGGCACTGAGGATAAATCTCCCGCCTCTGTAGTAACAACCATAGAGCGACGCAGGATACAAAGCGAGCTCGCACGCGAGGGAGAGAAATCCGTCCCTGCCGTGCCTGTCATGTTTCACGACGGTACCCACGTGTGGCTCAAGGCCGACCCTAACCAAGCTAGGAGTAGCCATCTCCTCGTGATTACCGATTGCCTCACGGGCCAAGATGACGAACCGGATCAGAAGTCTGCTTCTGCGCTCTTACCTGGTGATGTTGTCCTGCGCACCCACTCTGACAAGAGCTTTATACGTAGAACCTCTGAAAGCACGACCGAGGGATACGATGACGTTATGGCCTTGGCGCAAAGATGGCGGGAGCCTATTCTCCGTGCGAGGCGACATGGGTATTCCGATGCCGAAATCATCAACAAGATTTATTCCCGTGTAGCCAAGACTCGCACCAAGGATGGTGTCCGTGGGTGGGTTAAGGGCAACCCCATCGCCCCTCAGACTAAAGCTGATATCCAGGCGGTGTATTCGTCCCTTGGCTACCCTTTGGCCGATGGCGAGCTGGATCAAATTGCGGGCGCGGTTCGCAAGATTCGGAACAAGCATCGTGCTGTTGGGCGAATGGCCAAAAAAAGCATGGTTGCCGATTTCCTTAAAGATGTAGAGCGATATGGGCTCGATGATGCCGTTGAGGGTTTCGACGAAAGGCACGAAGCAGGCGATATCGAGCTTTTGCGAGTAGCCGCTGTTGGTGAGCGAAAGAATGTAGCCGTCGATCGTGTCGACGTTCTGTGATGGGGTGTTCGAGTTGGATGACAATGTTGATTGCAATGAGCTTGACGAAGAACTGAGGCGACGCTTGTATGCGTCTGTCTACGAGGAGTTCGTCGGACCCATTGATTCCGACTCCGAGGAAACCTTGGATGAGTTCTCTTCGCCATCGCTTCGGTATCATGCTGGCGTTCTTTACCCAAGGGGCACCCAAATTGATGCGGCCGGGGACAAGAACGCTTCTTCTGATGACGAGGGCCTTGGCGGGTCTCCTGCTGGGACAAGCGCAGGAGATTCGTCTCTGCCTATTGGAGCGGATGTGCCTGACGGTTCTGAAGTAACCGAAGAGGCGCCAGACGAGGATTACGAAGAGCCAGTATCGCTCTCAAACGCCCGCGCCCAGTCTGCCATGAGCATGACCTTGTGTGTTCGCGAAGATGATAAAATCTCGGTTAGCATAAGGTGCGCGAGATATATCCGGCAGAACGTCGATGGCAAGAGCTGCTACAGACGCATCCCTCTCCAATTCGACCTCTCTTCCGAGAATGTTGAGCTTCCTACCGGCACTGGGGACGATGTCAAGCGCGGGTACAAACTTGATGAAGGAGCCCTTGAGCTCTGGCTGGTTTTCCGGCGCCGGATTCCCGAAGGCGGCGTCGTTCTCACCATTGCCCTATGCAACACGAACACTGCCACTTCTGGGCAGCGTGACAATTCCTCAGCTTGCTATTACCAAGTCGGATTCAAAGTAAACTCTATTTCGGGCCTTATCCCGCCCGTATGGAAAAGGCTCGATGAATCCTCCTCCGATGAGGAAGCCAGCAAGAACCTTATTTACCGAAACGTACGCAACTACGCCATAGGGCATGGGTGTGCGACATGCTGGGACCAGGGCGCTGAGGTGAAGTGGGCCAAGACTCAGGTTATGCCCGTTTCCGATACGCACCCCATGAAGCCCCTCCATCCCCTGATGGAGGGGATAACCCTATCGATTGAGAGCTTCGGCAAGGTGGAATGTTGGAGCGAGACCTTAGGTGCCATGCACATCCTCTGCGATAAGTACTCTCTCTGGATTAGCCAGACCCGGGAAAAAGCCTCGAAGCTTCCCAAGCAGTATGAAAGTGCTGCAAAACGGAACCTAGGCCAATGTGATCTCTGCCTTACCCGCATAAAAGACGGAATCAATATCCTAGATAGCGACCAGATTGCTAGGCGGGCGTTCATCATGGCCAACGAAGCCATGTACGACCAGTTTCTTCACTACAGCGTGGTATCGGGAGAGCGAAAGAGTCTAGATGAACCCATCGGATATACAAGAAGTTGGAGGCCCTTCCAGCTTGCGTTTATCCTCATGAACATCAGGTCGATTATCGACGAGACCTGTGATGACAGGGGCATTGTTGACCTCATCTGGTTCCCAACTGGCGGCGGCAAGACAGAAGCCTACCTTGGACTCACCGCATTCGTCCTCATCTGGGAACGCCTTTCCCACGTGGAGAGTGAAGGGGTCACTGTTTTCATGAGGTACACACTACGGTTGCTGACCTCACAGCAGTTCGATCGCGCCTCGTCTCTGATTTGCGCCCTAGAGTCCATGCGCCGCCGCATGCCTGATTTGCTCGGGCACCGCGAGTTTCGTATCGGCCTTTGGGTAGGACGAGAAGCGAGCCCAAACACCCGAGACCAAGCTGAGCAGATGCGGCGCGCCTTCGTTGATCGTAACGAGGGCAGGAACCCCTTCCCTGTCCGCAAATGTCCGTGGTGCGGAAGCAGCTTGG
This sequence comes from uncultured Coriobacteriaceae bacterium, assembly GCA_902773995.1. Taxonomy (GTDB): domain Bacteria; phylum Actinomycetota; class Coriobacteriia; order Coriobacteriales; family Atopobiaceae; genus Tractidigestivibacter. Next base: position 115,974 of record CACYGL010000001.1, read on the forward strand.
AAGAGAACAAGAGGATATCGTACAGACGCGAACGAGGTATGAAGAAGCTTCTCTTCGTGTGCCCGAACGAGGGCTGCGAGTTTTCCAGGGGCGATGGGCTGCCATTGGACGTGGTCGATGAGGAGGTCTACGCCAATCCGCCATCACTTCTTGTGGGGACTATTGACAAATTCGCCATGCTTCCTTACAGGCGAGAGGCCCTTCCCCTTTTTGGCATCACCGGGGAAGGAAGGCGGCGTCCGCCCAAGCTTATCATTCAAGACGAGCTGCACCTAATATCTGGGCCTCTAGGTTCAATGACCGGCCATTATGAGACGCTCATATCTTCCCTCTGCGAGAGAGATGAGGGCGGAAGGAAAGTCCTCCCAAAGATTGTCGCATCAACTGCAACCGTCAGCCGGGCCAAAGAGCAGTGCAACCAGCTGTATGCATGTGGCGAGGAAAACGTCTTCCAGTTCCCTCCGTCCGGTATTGACTACGACGACTCTTTCTTCTCGGTCGAAGACAAGCAGTCAAGAGGCCGCCGCTATGTGGGGGTGTTCGTTCCGACTCTTAACGCCGCCTCGACCAACATACGCCTCTACGCCGACCTCCTTTGGGAACCAGCGACTTGGAAAGACGTGCCGGATAATTGGAAGGATCCCTACTGGACAACCATCGGATACTACGGCACCACTAGAGAGCTTGGCCAAGCCGTAACCTGGATGGGCGGCGACATTCCAGAACGTCTTTGGGAGCATAGGAAGCGTGCCGAGCGTGCCGGCGATGATACCGTTCGTTACATCAACGTCGCCAAGGAGCTTACCGGACGCAAGGATGCCGATGAGGTCCGAAAGGGGCTTGACAGCCTCTCAATCTCCTATCCTTCCCGCTACGCAGTAGATCTCTGCTTTGCCACAAACATGATCTCCGTCGGTCTAGATGTTGGACGTTTAGGTCTGATGGTCGTTGAAGGTCAGCCGAAGACCACCGCTGAGTACATCCAAGCTACTAGTCGAGTTGGGCGTGGCAGGGCCAAGGGTATCGTGTTTGTCGTCTACAGCACCACCAAACCAAGGGATCGGTCGCACTACGAGAACTTTGCCATGTATCATCAGAGCTTCTACCAGAATGTGGAGCCTTCAAGCGTCACTTCTTTCTGCAGGCAAGTACGCTACCGCGCTCTGTTTGGCACTCTTGCGGGAATATACCGTTCTGTTGATGATGATGATTCGGAAGCCTTCCGTTATCCCGAGGAAGAGCCATTCCATGTTGCTGCCGAGACGATTCTCAGCCGCGTGAAAAAGGTTGATCCCCACGAGCTGCTTAGGACCAAAGAGGACCTTGATGTGATATACGAAGACTGGAATACCAGCGACTACGATCGATGGTTTGAACTAAAACCCGAGAACTTTGACCCACCGACACCTCTCATGCACCCCACAGGGGCAGGGAGCTCTGACGCATGGAGCGGTGGCACATTCGAGGTGCCGACTTCTATGCGAAGTGTTGACGCCCAGTGCAAGGTGAGGATTCTCGGCACGTATGGTGGCTACGGCGATAACGAGAGAGGCAACAATGATGCCTAGGAGGAACGCCCGCAACACGCGGAGAGAGACCAAAGGCAAGGAATATTCCCTTCGCATGGGACAACTCTTCGGTCCTTATAGTGTAGGTGCGATTTATCCATGCGACGCCAACACGACCGTGATGATTGCCGGACTCGATGCATACGAGGGCCAGATTGACAAAGGTCGGCTGAAGGAGGTCCGAGACTCAAGGCTCAAGCACTACATTGGGGTTAACAAGCTTTATGCACCGCCCATGGGCGATGGCCCCAACAACGGCTTTATTCCTGCGGTGAGGTTCCCGAATTGGCTGTACTGCCCTCGCTGCGGCCAGATGAAGTATGTGAGCCCGACTAATTCGAGTGCGTCACTTCGTTGCGAGTCTTGCAGCAAGAAGTATCACCATGATGTTAGGTTGGTCCCAGAGCGTTTTGTCGTCGTATGCCCCCACGGGCACATAGACAGCTTCCCGGTTATGAAATGGGTTCATAGTGGAACCGATATAGATCCTAGAGACCCCGGCCATACTGTTTACAGGCATACCAAGGGCGGAAGCACGACCATGGGCGACATCGAATATCGTTGCACCTGCGGAGCCCATCGGTCCCTCAGTGGTGCGAATACTCCTGGCGGGCTGGACAAGATTGGCTACCACTGCACTGGGCGGCAGCCTTGGCTCGACCGTACCTCGAACCAGCCGTGCCCTGCGGATAACAAGGATCTCAGGGTGGTCATCATGGGCGCCACGAACGTCTGTTATCCGGATGTCGTCAGCTCGGTGCTAATCCCAGATGCGCTTGACGAGCAGGTCAAATCCGTTGTTGATCGACAGTTTTCGGTCATGCTCGAGATGGACCGGATGGGCTTTCTCGACAAGATCATCGACATACTTGCTAAGGACAACAACGTCAGGCCGGATTCGCTTCGACTCGCCTACAACCAGAAGAAGACTGCCGGGAACGCAGAGCAATCCGAGGTGGAATACCTCCATGACGAGTTTTTGACACTGCGGGATCCTCAGATATCCAAGCGGGGCGAGTTCATAGGTCGCTCGGTCAATGTCTCGGATTACACCCTTCCGCAAATGCACAAGTTCATCTCGAAGGTAACCCTAGTGGAGACCCTTACCGTGACGCGGGCGCTCGTTGGATTCACGCGGCTTAACCCCGAGTACAACGATTCCAAGACCATGGACGAAAGGCGAAGAGCCTTGTCTCGGAAGAAACTCGATTGGACTCTTGCCAATCAGACAGTCGGAGAGGGCATCTTCATTGACCTAGATGAGAAGTGCTTGAAACAATGGGCAAAGCGGCCCGAAGTGATTGCCCGAGTAAGGACTATGCAAGAAAACCTCAATGAGTCTAGGTCTAAGCGCAATCTCGCTCCGAAAGAGTTGAACCCAAATTACGTGGTTATCCACACTCTCTCCCACCTGTTACTCCTAGGCATCAGCGAGGTCTGTGGTTACACTACCGCTTCTCTGCGCGAGAGGATTTACTGTCAGGATTTCCTAGGCGATGACGGCGCCGAGGATTTCGAGGACATGCATGGCCTCCTTATCTACACCGCATCATCTTCTGGAGACGGTTCCTTGGGCGGGCTTGTCCGTTCGGGAGAGCCCGGGCGCTTTGAGGACATCGTTGTTAATGCCCTTCAAAAGGCAACCTGGTGCTCTGATGACCCGGTTTGCATAGAATCCACTGGACAAGGTCTCGATTCCTGTAATTTGGCCGCCTGCTACAACTGCGCTCTTCTTCCGGAAACGGCATGTGAGAATGGCAATAAGTTCTTGGACAGAGGCCTTGTGGTGGGTACATTGGATGAGCCACTAGTTGGCCTCTTCCGAGGCGAGCTCCAAGGTAATTAATGGGCTTCGTTTTCTGAAGTCCACGAATGGGTGCACCCCAAGTAGTATCTTGCTTCAGCGCCTAGCGCTGAAGCAACCACCGATGCGATTTGCTGGGCGAGGAGTGGTGGCACAGCATTTCCTACCTGCGTGTACTGCGAGGTGCGATTGCCCTCGAAGAAGTAGTCGTCGGGGAACGTCTGGAGCCTTGCGGCCTCCCGGACAGTGAGGCTGCGGCATTGCTCAGGATCTGGATGGATGTAGTAGTGGCCGTCTTTGGCAATGTGCGAGGTTATCGTTGTTGAGGGTCTATCGAACACTTGGACTCGAAACCTATCGTTGAACTCGTACTCGCCGCCCTCCTTGACCTCAGAGATATTCTCGGTGACGTTCTTATGGTTAGGGAGCAGCTCGTCAGGGAAGTCTTCCAGTCGAGCCGAAACTCCATTAACCTCCGCATAAGCCGAGCAGAACAGGTAGCGATCGAGGTCTTTTGCCAAGTGGGACCTGGCCTCGTGATTGGCTAATAATCTGCTGCGTTTGAATCGCCATCTATACCACTCGTCATAAAGCCCCTTCTCGTCCGTCACCTTTACCTTTTTCGAAAGCTTGGGGGGACGAGTTGAAATCACCCGCTGCATCACCGGTACCAGCTCTTTGCAGTCCTCGGCAGCCGCAATCCTTTGCGCGGCCTCGTCTACGTATCTGGCCCAGTTCATTTCGCGCCAGCCTTTATTGCGTTCCGAAAAGTTACTCCTCACCTTTGGGATGCCGGTAAGTGCCATTCTGAGAGTTGTGGTTTCTCGGGGCGTCAGGATTGACGTGGTCAGGCCCGACCCCTGTCTCACCCCGAGGAGAATAACCCTGTGTCGCATCTGAGGAACGCCGAAGTTCTCCGCTTCCACAACGTAGTCTTTCGGCTCCTCGGGATCCTGCATGACTAGTGACCGTATCTCATAACCCGCCTCAAGCATGTCTTGATAGATATGATCGAACACGCCAGATCCTTGGTGTTTAGCCGAGAGCAGCCCCTTGACGTTCTCCATCACGAACATCTCTGGATTTAGGCCATTTATGAAGGACAGGTAGCACTTGTAGAGCGTGTGCTTCTTGTCCTTGTCGAAATCTGCATCATGCTTACGTCTGGAACGGCCTACGAGTGAGTAAGCTTGGCACGGGGGCCCACCAATGAGAACCAGCGGCTTTTCGCCATTAGCTGCTCGCCACTCCTCTAGTCTTCTTTTTCCCTCGTTTACAAGATTATCGTTTCCCTCAACGAGGGTAGCGCAGACTGCCTCTTTTTCTGCCGCTTTCCATGCTTCCGGTCTGTATGAGGTAAGATCATCCCATGCTTTATCATCGTGGTCGCTCATGTAGCGTAGGTACACGCTTGGTACCGTACCATCGTCGCGAAGAATCTTGCGGACATAAGAACGCAGTTGTAGCGTTTTATGTGCAGACTCATTCTGCTCGACCGACATGATGATTTGGAAAATCGGCTTGCCGTTCTCATCGGTAAGAGATGAGAACCCCTCGCCAAGTCCTCCTGGACCTGCGAACAAGTCGATTACCGGTATCACGCACAATCCCCCTTCAAAACATCATTTCGCGCACCTAGGCTACCAGGATGTGAAATATGTATCCAGGGGCTGAGGTCAACGAAAGTAATTTACCAGATTTCCCCTTAAGAAACCATGGCACTACCCATCACCACGTTGTGACCCCATCCGGCAATGCCATTTCACACTTGCAAACTTGGCGGCCAGCACGAAATGCCAAGCTCACTGTTCTGGCGATTCGAGAGAGTGAAGCACGCCATATTTCCGCGATCTCACGTACCGAAATTCAGCGCACATCAAACGAACCTCACGGTAGCCGACGTCACCCTACCACGCCAACACCTGCAGAAGCTCGCCCACGCTGTCGACAACCACCGTCGCCCCGGCGCCAACAAGCTCCTCCCGTGACCCGTAACCATACCTCACGCCGACGAACCCAACGCCCGCAGCCAGCGCACCCCTCGCGTCCTGGGCACGGTCTCCCACCATGGTGACCATGTTCTTCTCGTCATGCATGCCAAGCCGCCTGAGCGCCTCGTTGATCACATCTGCCTTTGCGGTGCGCTTCTCGTCAAGCGTAGCCCCTACCACCTGGTCAAAGAGGTCTGTCATCCCAAAGTGGTCGAGGATATTGAGGACGAAAGGCTCGGGTTTGGACGAAGCCACGCAAGTGATGATGCCTGTTGCCCTTAGCGTGCCGAGAAGTTCAATAATCCCCTGGTACGGGTGGTTCTCAAAGAGCCCCACGGTTGTGTAGCGTTCACGATAGAGCTCGAGCGCCCGCAAGGCCTCGTCGTGCGACATTCCAGAGAAGTCCATGAACTCCTGAACGAGCGGTGGACCAATGAAGACCGTGAGCGCAGAGGGGTCCGGCACCTCTCGTCCCATCTTCTCGAGGGCGTACTGGACGGACCTTACGATTCCCTCCCCGGATGCGGTGAGCGTTCCGTCGAGGTCAAAGAGCACCGCCTTGGGCATATTCACTCCTTTGCCTGCCAGTCGTACCAAGAAGCCATATAATGCCGCTCACTAGAGTTTAGCTCCTGTTCTTAAACGGCTTCTACATTTGCCCAGGTCGCTGGAAACCGTTTTAAGAAATGGAGCTAAACTCCGCAGCGAGAACTTCCGCAGCGAACAGTCTCGCGCGGTGAGAAGGACAAGGCGGCCCCGGCGCAAACCCGGGGCCGCTCGCTTATACAGCTTGGATGTCCTTCACCATCACGTCTCGGCCGGTCACGAGGTAGGTGTTGTGACCGCCGCAGACGGGACAGGCCTTTCCGTACTCGGTGGTGCGGTAGGTCTTCTTGCAGTCGCGGCAGTACGAGATGCCTGCCACGATGATCATGTTGAGCTCGCACTCCTGCATGTGCTCGGTGCGGAGTTTTGCCCACTCGAAGCAGTCGCGGAAGTAGCTGGGCACGATGGTGCTGACCTCCCCCACCTCGAGGTCAACGCGCACCACCTTGCTCACGCCGTTCATGCGAGCGGCCTCCTCGACCATGTCGATCACACGCACGACAATGCCCAGCTCGTGCATTTATGCGTTCTCCTCACGCGACTCGTCGCTCGAGTTACCTGTGTAGGGATGCGTGCGGTTGAACTCCTTGTGCGTGCGGTTGTACTCGCGGCGCTTCTCTCGCATGATCTTGGCCTCGTCCGACCCAGAGTTTGCCACGATCTTCACCGCGCGCTTGATTGCGTAGCTCGCAAGCCCTGCCACCTTGTCCTCGGCCACGCGCATGTCGGTCATCTCGGGGTGATCGCGGTAGAGGTGGATGGCGTCGAACTTGCAGCGGGTCGTGCAGATGCCGCAGCCAATGCACTTGTTGGGGTCAACGACGGAGGCGCCGCAGCTCAGGCAGCGCTTGGTCTCTATTGCCACCTGCTCGGCCGTGAGGGTACGGTGCGTGTCGCGGAAGCGGTCGGCACCCTCGGGGTCCATGCCCTCCTCCTGGCGCCCCGCGTTGTCGTAGGAGTCGATGAGAAGGTCATCCTTGTCGAACTCCAGGTAGTTGTGGCGGTCGCGGCCAATGGTCATGCTCGCACCCTCCTGCACGCGGCGGTGCAGCGACTCGGCGGCATAGTGGCCGGCGGCAATGGCGTCAATCACGAACTTGGGGCCGGTAAGGACGTCACCGCCCACAAAAATGTCCTTGTCTGCCGTCTGGAACGTGAGGGCGTCTGCCTGCGGGTAGTTGCCGTGGTGGAAGGTGACCGAACGGCCGTCGAGAAGGCCGCCCCACTCAATGGCCTGGCCAATGGCAAACACCACCTGGGTGCAGGGCACGGTGATGGTCTCGTCTTCGTTGTAGAGCGGCGAGAAACGCTTTGTCTTGGGGTCGATGACCTGCGTGCAGCGCTTGAAGACGACGCCCCTCACGTGGCCGGCCTCGTCGACGAGCACCTCCTTGGGGCCCCAGCCGTTCTGGACGGTTACGCCATCCTCGAGCGTCTCGGCAATCTCTGCGTTGGTTGCCGGCATCTCGTCGCGCTGCTCGAGTGAGACCATCGTAACGGTGGCGGCGCCACGGCGCTTGGCGTTACGCGCACAGTCGACGGCCACGTTGCCGCCACCAACCACCACAACGTCGCCGGACATGGCGGGGTTGCCCTTGGCCATGGAGTCCTCGAGGTAGTGCACGGCAACGTCCGTGCCCTCGGCTGTGTCGCCGGGGACTCCGGGGCGCCTGCCGCCCTGGCAGCCCACGGCCACGAAGAACGCCTGGAAGCCCTGTTCACGCAGCTGATCGAGAGTCACGTCGCGGCCAACCTCGACGCCGCAGCGAATCTCGACGCCCAGGCTCTTGATGATCTCGACCTCGGCGAGAAGCACGTCCTTCTCGAGCTTGTAGGACGGGATGCCGTACATCATCATGCCGCCGGGTTGCTCGTGCTTCTCGAACACGACGGGCGAGTAGCCGAGAAGGGCCAGGTAGTACGCGCAGGAGAGTCCTGCAGGGCCCGCACCGATGATTGCGATCTTCTGATCGAAGTGGTCGTGGACCGAGGGAACCGCGCGGTTGGGCACGGCATGCTCTGCCTGCGCAAGGTCGTAGTCGGCGACGAACTTCTTGACCGCGTCGATGGAGACGGGCTGGTCTATGGTGCCACGCGTGCACGCGTCCTCGCAGCGCTTGTTGCAGATTCGGCCGCATACGGCGGGGAACGGGTTCATGGTACGGATGAGCTCGACGGCCTCCTGATACTTGCCCTCCTTGGCCTTCTGGAGGTAGGCCTGCACGGGTACGTGCGCCGGGCAGGCGGCCTTGCAGGGGGCAGAGCCCGTGGGCCAGGTGTTGTGCATGCGGGCAGTGTCGCGGTAGTTCTCGTCCCAGGCGTACTTGCCCCAGTGGATGGCGTCGGGAAGGATGGCACGCGGATACTTGGGCTGCTCGCCGTTGGCGCGGCAGAGCTTCTGGCCCAGCTTCACGGCACCTGCCGGGCAGGACTCCACGCAGAGGCCGCAAGCGACGCAGTTCTCGGGCGTGACCTTGGCCGTGAAGGAGGAGCGCGAAAGGTTGGGCGTGTTGAAGAGCATGCTGGTGCGCAGGGCGTTGCAGATCTTCACGTCGCAGTTGCAGATGTCGAAGATCTTGTTCTCGCCGTCGATGTTGGTGATCTGGTGGACAAAGCCGTTGTCCTCGGCGCGCTTGAGAATCTCAAGCGCCTCCTCGGTGGTGATGTAGTGCGCGCGGCCAGTCTCAACGGTGTAGTCGGCCATGTCGCCAACCTGGATGCACCAGTCGTCGGGGTCATCCGCACAACCCTCGCCAAGCTTCGTGCGAGAGTAGCGGCAGGAGCAAATGCCTGCTGAGATGTGGCCCTCGTACTTCTTGAGCCAGTAGGAGATGCGCTCGAGCTTGACGGCCTCGTTCTGGAAGTTGACGGCCTCCTCGACGGGGATTACGTGCATGCCGACGCCGTCGCCTCCTGGCGGGACCATCTGCGTGATGCCAGCGAGCGGGATGAAGGTCATGCGCTCGAAGAAGTTCGCGACGGCGGGGTTCTTGTCGATGCGGTCCTTGCTTGAGTTGAAGAGCTCTGCAGAGCCGGGGACAAAGAACGGCAGGCGCCAGCGCTTGATGCGCGGTGCGTCCGCTATGGGGCCGTCATCGTTGTAGTGGTCACCATAGTCGTACTCGAGGATGCCAATGACGCTCATCTGGTCGAGGAGCTCCTGCAGGTGGGCGGGCTCAATCTCGGGCGCCAGGGCCATCATCTGGTCAAAGTCGTAGAACTGGCGGAGCTTCATGCGGTTGCCAAGATCGACCATCTCGTCGGTGAGGACCTCCTTGAGGCCCCAGTACTCGGGATCGTTTGTCTTGACGCCGCCAATCTTGTGCTTCACAACGTCGGTGATCTTGCGGCCGAGCTTTGCCACGGCAGCGTTGCGCTGGGCCTCGTTCTGGTAGATGGAACGGGGCTGTTCAAACTGTTCCGGCATCTCTTACGCCCTCCAGAGGTCGATTTCGTGGCGAACCCAATCGGCGAGCTGGTCCATGCCCTCGCCCGTCTTGGCCGAGATCTTGATGAGCTGGCAGCCGGGATTGCGCTGACGCAGGTAGGTCTCAAAGGTATCGAGGTCAAAGTCGAAGTACGGCATCACGTCAATCTTGTTGAGAAGCACAACGTCGGCCTTCTCGAACATGAGGGGGTACTTGAGGGGCTTGTCATCGCCCTCGGGAACGGAGAGGATCACGGCATTCTTGGACGCGCCGGTATCGAACTCGGCGGGGCACACGAGATTGCCCACGTTCTCAAGGAAGACGAGGTCAAGCCCCGTGGCATCAAGGGAGTCGATGCCTGTGCGCGTCATTCCGGCATCCAGGTGGCACATGCCGCCAGTGTGGAGCTGGATGGCGCGGGCTCCCGTCTGGCTGATGATGTGGTCGGTGTCAACGGCTCCGTCGATGTCCGCCTCCATCACGCCTATGCGATAGGTGTCCTTGAGCAGGTTGATGAGACGTGTGAGCGTCGTGGTCTTGCCCGAACCTGGGGAGCTCATGACGTTGAGAAGAAATTGCCCGCGTGACTTGAGGTCTTCTCGCACGCGGTCTGCCTCGGCGTCATTGTCGGCAAAGACGCTCTCTTTGAGCTCGATTACCTTGACTTCCTCCATGCGCTTCCTCTCCTGTGCGCTCATTGCACGCAAGGCAGGCGCCCCTCATGCCCCTTTGCCATGAAGAACGCGACCCGCCCGTATGGACGCGTCTCTGCCATGCCGTGACATCTCCATCACATCTGAACATATCCTAACAGGTGTGTGCGGATAGACGCACGCCAATGGGAAAGGTTTCGCCTGTGCGGCGAGGTCGCCGGCCTGGCACGATGCCAGACATTGGCGTCATAAGATGGAGCAGCCCAACAGGGCAACACGAGAAAGGCTTTAAGGATGAGCGTGAAACCCCAGGACCACACGGCACTTGAGCTTGCGATGTTCGACTACGACAAGGGAGACCCCAAGCGCATCCAGCACTTTGTGAAGGTGCGCGCGCTGGCCCGCACCATCGGGCTGGCAGAGGGCCTCGACGAGACGACCCTGCATACGCTCGAGGCGGCGGCAATTGTCCACGACAGTGGAATCCACGAGTCCGAGCGTATCTACCACGACACCTCAGGCAATCACCAGGAGGAGCTTGGCCCTGGCGTCGCTCGCCCGCTGCTCGAGGCTGCCGGCTATGAGCCTGACGAGATTGACCGCGTGTGCTGGCTCATAGCACACCATCACAGCTACGCGGACATCCACGACATGGACCTTCAGGTCCTTGTCGAGGCGGACTTCCTGGTGAACATCTACGAGGACGCCATGGAGAGGCCCGAGGCCAGGCGACGCATGGCGGAGTCTGCGGCGGCAAAGGTCTTCAAGACCAGGACGGGCCTCGCCATGCTCCGCGACCAGTTCCTCTCGTAGCCGGAAGCCCGCAGGTTAGGCTGCCGAGAAGCTCCAGATGGCTCGTGCCTGCTCACAGATGATCGAGAGGTCCCAGTGCCAGAGACTGCGGGCGCGGCTGTTTGAGTCGTGTACGATGGCCTTGCCCTCGTCGTCGAGACCCTCTATGGCTATGTAGTGCCCAACCTTGGTGAAGATGCCAGGTGCCATGTTGCAGATGATGGGATGACCGGCTTCGAGCTCTGCCGCGAGCGCCTTGGGGGTGTTGGCAACTGACGTGCTAGTGAGCCCGAGCTTCTCAGCACCCTCTGACATGAGGAGCCACGAAGAGCCGTCGCCATCCGTCGAGTAGCCGTTCTCGGTGGCAAAGTCGGCCATCTCGGTGGGACCGTAGGTCGTCTCGCCGGTAAGGTCGATGTAGACCATCGAGAGCGACGTGGGGCCGCAACCCTGCTTCTCCATAGTCCCATTGCTGTACGGGTAGTCCTTGTACTGCGGGTCGATCTGGTAGAGGTAGGGCATGGAACCCTGGTGCCACTCGTCTTTGGGCGTGGACTGAGGCGCCTGCGTGACCGGCACGACCTCCTCGTCGTAAGCAACGGCCCGCTGAGTGCCAGTGGTGTCGATTGCGGTTGCCTCGGCTTCTTGGGGTTGTTCTGCCTTTGGCGAGACGAGGGCGACCACCGCAGCGATCACTGCCGCGGCGGCAACCCCCAGTGCGGCGGCGAGAAGGACGTCTCGCCGCGGAAGGCGTCTGACGCGCCGGCGGAGGCGCAACGCGGCATGGCGGAGCGACCTTCTCGCGTGCCTTGGACGATATGAGTCATCCTCCTGCTGCATGGTGGCTAGAACCCCTCCGCTGCACGGGTCTTGCGAAAGATGATGCGCTTGAGGGCATCCTGGTACTCGCGGCGCTCCTCGTCTGTCTCGAGCGAGAGGCCGTACTCGACGGGTGTGGGCTTGCCCTTCTCGTCCACGCAGACCTCGGTGAGGTAGGCAACGTTGATAAGACGGCGCTCCCCGGTATGGACGTCCTCGGCGTACGAATCTACGCGCACCTCCATTGATGTGTGCCCAACGTAGGTCACCGCGGCAACGATGACCACCACGTCGTTGAGGAAGGCCGGATGCTTGAAGGTGAGCTGGTCGACGCAGGCGGTGGTGACGTCCCCGCCGCAGTGGCGGCGTGCCGCGATGCCGGCGGTCTCGTCGATCCACTCCATGAGGCGGCCGCCAAAGAGCCGGTTGACGCCGTTGATGTCCTCGTAGCGTACGGACTTGATCGACTCGGTGAGCGAGTCGGAGATGCTCTTCTTTCCCTTGGGATAGGTCCTCTCAGCCATGCGTCCCCCTAGCTGCGAGCGGGCTCGGCACCGAGTGCGGCGAGGACCTGATCAGTGGTGGCAACCTTTGTGCCAAAGCAGCGCTGCATGTGCTCGAGCGCGCCCTCTTGGGTGCCCACGAGGAAAGTGCGCGTGGCGTCTGACACCACGACGGAGTCGTAGCCCAGGTTCCAGGCATCGGCGAGGGTATGCAGGACGCAGATGTTGGTGTCCTCCCCCACCGCGATGACGGTCTTGACGCCAAGCTCGCGCAGGGTGAGGTCGAGGTCCGTCTGGAAGAAGCCAGAATAGCGCCGCTTGGGGATCACAAAGTCGCGCGGGCCGCTACCCGCTTCGAGAGCGGGGTGCGGGTGGGTCTTGCCCTTCACGCCGTGCTCGCCCCAGAGCTCAAGCTCCCGGTCCACGCCGGGGATGTGCTGGTCGCAAAGGAAGAGCACGGGAAGGCCGGCGTCTCTCGCCGCGCGCGTGACCCGCACGGCCTTGGAGACGAGTGCCTCTTCTTGGGGATCTGGGTTGTAGAGCGAGTCAGATGCGTCCGTCACGAGAATGTCAACGACAAGCAGAGCAGTCGAGGCTGCATCGATGTTCATGGTGTCCTCCGATTTCCGTTGGGGTACGTGCACATGGTACCCTTTGGGAATGGGAGTTTGACGTCCAACACGGGACGGGCACCTTTTGCATGCAGGGAGGGGCAAGGTCGAATGGGCAATGCGCCGCAGGTAGTTGGCTCGACCGAAAAGGATCGGCGCGCGTATGTGAAGGAGCGCTTCCCCTGCATTGCGGACTGCGACCAGTGCGGGTTCTGTGCCGCCTACCACGGCCTCGATCCCGAGACGGCCTACGCCGACTATATTGCAGGCAAGGCAGAGTTCCTGGAGGTCTCGCTGCGCTACCGAAGGTAGATTGAAGCGTGAGCCGCCCCCTGGGGGGTGTTTTCCTCCTGGTCCCTATGCGTCCTTTGTTGCCACTATGTCTATTCCGGTGCCGGCAACATCGGCGAGAATGACGTCGCCAATGTGAACCGGTGCGGTTGCTGTGACGTCTGTGAGTGCCCGTACGACGTCGAAGACCCGTCCCTTGGGGACGTCGCCCGCCGTCTTGACCGAGACCATCTTCTCCGTCGCTGAGCCAACAACCGGAACCGTGGTGGTCACCACGCGGACGGGGTGCGTGACCTCGTCACGGGCGTACTTGTCACCACGCATGCAGGAGTTGCCTGTGACGCTGGTGATAGTGCCATCGTCCGCCAGGGTGACGGCTACGGTGCAGCCTCGAGGGCAGCGGATGCAAGTAAGCGTTCTAGTCTCCATTGCTATGCCTCCTCGAGCGTCACAACGATCTTCTCAAGGCCTGGCCTGGCGAGAAGGTCCTCTCGCTTGAGAGTGACGTCCTCCATCTCTCCAGGCACTAGGATGGGCCGTCTCTTGGCAATGACGCGCTCGTCGCCCAGGTATACACAGATGCGCTTGTCCTCATAGACGCCGCCCACACGGAAGCGAACCGTGAGCTTCTCGGGCATGCGCTCGGGGTCGATGGACTGCGGCACCGTGTAGCGGACGCCACCCTCAGCCACAACGGGAATGCCTGGCTCCTCGTCGTGCGCCTGGTGCTGTGCGCAGGCGTCCGCCCACGCACCCGCCGCGGCGCCGGCTGCCGTTGCCTCCTGCGAAACGTAGTCGACAAGGTCGTGCACGTGCAGGACGTTACCGCAGGCAAAGATGCCGGGCACGCTGGTCTCGAGGCTCTCGTTTACCACTGGGCCGCGCGTCACGCGCGAAAGCTCGACGCCTGCCGCGCGCGAGAGCTCGTTCTCGGGCAGGAGCCCCACCGAGAGGAGCAACGTGTCGCACGGGTAGCGCTTCTCCGTGCCCGCAACGGGGCGGCCCTTCTCGTCCACCTGAGCAATCCACACGGCCTCGACCCGGCGCTTGCCCTCGACACGCGTGACGGTATGCGAGAGCAGTAGTGGGATGCCAAAGTCATCCAGGCACTGGACGATGTTTCGCTTGAGGCCGCCCGAGTAGGGCATGAGCTCAGCCACGCATGCAACGTGGGCCCCCTCGAGAGTCATGCGACGCGCCATTATGAGTCCGATGTCACCAGAGCCGAGAATCACAACCTCGCGACCGGGCATCAGGCCCTCGATGTTCACCAGCCGCTGGGCCGTACCAGCGGTGTAGACGCCCGCCGGCCTGAAGCCGGGGATGTTGAGCGCTCCTCGCGGCCGCTCGCGGCAGCCCATCGCAAGGACGACGGCACCTGCCGAGATGCGCTGCATCCCGCGAGCCTCGCTCACGCAGGTGACCATGTGATCCGGCGAGACGTCCAGCACCATGGTGTCGAGAAGGAACTCCACGCCAGCATCGCGCGCGAGCTTCTCGTAGCGCGCGGCGTACTCGGGGCCGGTGAGCTCCTCGTTGAAGGTGATGAGGCCAAACCCATTGTGTATGCACTGGTTGAGAATGCCGCCGAGCTTCTGGTCGCGCTCGATTACCAGAACGGAGCGCTTGCCCTCACCACGTGCAGAAGTTGCCGCGGCAAGCCCAGCGGGACCACCGCCAATGACAATGACGTCGTAGTCGCTCATGCGCGGTCCTCCCTTGCGATGGAGTCCTTTGCGTGCCCCTCAATGAACTCGGAGCCAGGACCTGCCTTGGTGACGTTCTCCATGGTCACGTCGGGGAGCTCTCGAGAGAGGATTTCCATGATCTTGGGTGTACAGAAGCCGGCCTGGCAGCGGCCCATGCAGGCCCCCGTGCGCCGCTTGACGCCGTCGAGCGAGCGAGCTCCCACGGGACGATGGATGGCGTCGACGATCTGCGCCTCGGTCACATGGCAGCACCGGCAGATGACCCTGCCATAGAGGGGGTTCTCCTCGCAGAGGCTCCCCCACTGCTCGAACGAAAGGTCGTTCATATTGGGAATGCCGCGGCGCGTGTCCACAAACTCACCTGCAGGCCGCCCCTCTAGCCCCAGGATGTTGGTCACGATACCCGCGACCATGCGACCAATTGCCGGGGATGCCGTGAGCCCCGGCGACTCGATGGCGGAGCAGTCCACAAAGCCTGGTGCCGAGGGATTCTCGCCAATGAGAAACTCGTGCTCTGCCCGGTGCGCGCGAAGCCCCGAGAAGGACGTGATGACCTCGCGGAGAGGAACGTCGGCCACGGTGATGCCGCACTTCTCGGCCACCTCGGCAAGGCCGGCCGCCGTGGTGTCGGTACCTTCCTTGTCCTGGATGTCCTCGGCCGTTGGGCCAACTATGAGGTTGCCGTGTATGGTTGGCGAGACAAGCACGCCCTTGCCCATCTTGGAGGGGAGCGCAAAGACCACGTGGTGCACGTGATTGCCAGCAGTGGTGTCGAGGAGCATGTACTGGCCGCGCCTCGGGACGATTTCGAGCTTGTCCTCGCAGACCATGTTGTGGATCTGATCCGCATAGACTCCCGCAGCATTAACCAAGCAGCGAGCGAGAATGCGACCGCGCGGCGTCTCGAGGGCAAAGCCACCGTCCGGCCTGCGCTCGATAGCCGTCACCGGGGCATCAAAGAGGAACTCGACGCCGTTGGTCGCGGCATTCTCGGCAAGGGCCACGTTGAGCCCAAAGGGGTCCACGATGCCGGCTGTTGGCGCCCAGAGCGCACCGACGGCATTCGGCGAGATGTTGGGCTCCATGGAGCGAAGCGTGTCTCGGTCAACAATCTGGAGGTCAGGTACGCCGTTCGCCACGCCTCGCGCAAAGAGTTCGCGCAGACTGTCAATGTCATGCTCGCTCGTGCACACGACGAGGGAGCCAATGTTCTTGACCGTGAACTGCAGCTTCTTTGCCAGCTCGTACATGAGGGCATTGCCCTCGACGTTGAGTCGAGCCATGAGGGAGCCAGGCATGGCATCATAACCGGCGTGCACGATGGCTGAGTTGGCCTTGGACGTGCCGCAGCAGACGTCATCCTCGCGCTCGACCACGCAGACACTCGCCGTAGTCTTAGCAAGCTCGCGCGCCGTGGCACAGCCGGAGACTCCGGCTCCAATGACCACGACGTCGTAGCGGCGTTCCTTCTCCTGCATCGACCCCTCCTCGTTCCAGATGGGTGGACGTGGCAAGGCCGACGTTCGACCATCGCCGGGGCCGATTATCCACCCCGAAGGCTGCAGCGTATTTGCGCGGTGGATGGACGGTAGCACGGTCCCGTAGAACGGCAACGAGCGCCCGCGAACGGCGCTATCTGGTGACGCTGGCGTTGGCCGCGTCAACACTCATTGGCAGTGAAGCCCGAGGCCGTGTTATCGCTGCAATGGTGCACAAAGAGAGCCCCCGGCGCCAAATTCTCGCCCGAGCAGCATTTTGCACAAGCGTTGACAAAATCCCGCGCTACCGCGTTCCCTCGAACTGGCTCTCGTAGAGGCTCGCGTAGAACCCGCCCTGACGCAGCAGCTCGTCGTGCGTGCCACGCTCGATGATGTGACCGTCCTTCATCACGAGGATGCAGTCCGCATCGCGAACGGTTGAGAGGCGGTGCGCCACCACCAGGGAGGTGCGACCCTCCATCATGCGGTCGAAGGCATCCTGCACCTGCAGCTCGGTTCGGGTGTCGATGGAGCTCGTTGCCTCGTCGAGCAAGAGGATCGTAGGATCCGCAAGCATCACGCGCGCAATGCAGAGGAGCTGTCGCTGACCTTGCGAGAGGGACCCGCCGTCCTCGCCCAAGAGCGTATCGTATCCCTGAGGAAGCTGCTCGATGAACTTGTGAGCATGCGCCTGCTTGGCGGCAGCCACTACGTCGTCCATCGTCGCCCCCGGCGTCCCGTAGGCGATGTTCTCACGAACCGTGCCCCTGAAGAGCCAGGTGTCCTGAAGCACCATGCCAAAGAGGGAGCGAAGGTCCTCTCGGCGCATGTTGCTGGTGTCGTGGCCGTCAACCAGGATCTGACCGGAATCTACGTCATAGAAGCGCAGTAGCAGGTTGATAAGGGTCGTCTTTCCGCATCCCGTAGGGCCAACCAGAGCGATGGTCTGGCCGGGCTTAGCCACAAAAGAGATGTCCTGGAGCAGCGGGCGGTCGGGGACGTACGAGAAGTTAACGTGCGAGAACTCCAGTGCGCCCTCGGGGTTCTCATCCACCTCGGGCTCAGCAGGATCGTGGCTTTGTGCCGGCGCGTCAATGAGCGTGAAAAGGCGACGCGCCGAGGCGTAGGCGGTCTGGATCTGCGTGACCACGTTGGAAATCTCGTTGAAGGGCTTCATGTACTGGTTGGCATACGAGAGGAACGTCTGCACCTGGCCTATTGTGAGGACGCTCGGCCACCCGGAGATGACGCAGATGCAGCCAACAACTGCCACGACGGCATAGGTGATGTTGTTCACCACGCGCGTTGCGGGGTTGGAGAGGGAGCTCGTGAACTGGGCGTGCTCCCCCACTCCAAGCAGGCGCTGGTTAATCTCGTCAAAGCCCGCCTGAGCGCGGTCGCCATATGCAAAGGCGCAGACCAACTTCTGGCTGCCCACCATCTCCTCGACGTAGCCGCCAAGCGAGCCCTGGAGGGCCTGCTGCTCCTTGAAGCTCTTGGCCGAGTAGCGGGCGATGAGCCAGGCCACGAGCATGGAGACGGGCGTCACGATGACAACCACAAGACCCACGGGAACAGAGATGGAGAACATGAAGACAAGCGTGCCCACGATGGTCACCACGCCGGTGAAGAGCTGCGTGAGGCCCTGGAGCAGGCCGTCGCCCACCTGGTCGGCGTCGTTTACCACGCGGGAGAGCAGGTCTCCGTGCGAGTGGGCGTCGACAAACGAGAGCGGCAGGTCGCGGAAGCGCGAGAAGGCATCGATGCGCAGGTCGCGGACCGTCTCGTACGTGAGTCGGTTGGTGCAGTAGCCAGAGAGCCACTGCGTCACGGCCGCGCCCACAACCACAAGCGCAAGCTCCTGGAGAAGGGCAACCAGCGCGGCAAAGTCCACGTCTCCGGCCGAGACCATGCAATCAATCGCGCGACCAATCACGATGGGCACGTAGAGCTGGAGCACCACCGAGACGGCAGAGGCCACGAAGGAGGCAATCAGAGACACGCGATGCGGGCGGGTGTAGGCCAGCAGGCGCCGCGTGACCTCAGCCGTGGTGAGGCCCGTCTCGTCAAGGCGACCCTGGGGGTTGTCGTCGTTGTTGCCAATGTCGCCCTTGACATTGGCCATGATGGATCCGGCGCTCGCGCCGGCTGCATACGGGTTTGCCATTACGCACCCACCTCCTCAGGGCGGAGCTGCGAGAGGCAGATCTCGCGGTAGACGGGACAGCTTCTCATGAGCTCGGTGTGAGACCCCAGACCAGCCATGCGCCCGTGGTCAAGGACCAGGATCTGGTCGCAGGACATGACGGCCGAGACGCGCTGCGACACGATCACGCAAGTAAGCTCCGACCGCAGGCTGCGGAGCGACTGGCGCAGGCTTGCGTCGGTACGGAAGTCAAGCGCCGAGGCGGAGTCATCAAGCACCACAATGCGCGGGTGTCCCACGAGGGCGCGCGCAATGGTGAGACGCTGGCGCTGGCCTCCCGAGAAGTTCTTGCCGCCTGCCTCGACAACGGCATCGAGCCCCTGGTCCTTGCCCTGTACGAAGTCCGCGGCCTGCGCAAGCTCAAGCGCGCGCCAAAGTTCCTCGTCCGTTGCGTTGGAATCGCGCCAGCAGAGGTTCGAGCGGATGGTACCCGAGACCAGCGACGCCTGCTGGGGCACGGTGGAGACGAGCTCGCGCAGCTGGGTGAAGGGATACTCTCGCACGTCGTGACCAAAGACGCGAACCTCGCCCGCCGTGGCGTCGTAGAGCCTTGGGATGAGGTTCACAAGCGATGACTTGCCAGAGCCCGTGCCGCCAATGATACCGAGAGATCCGCCGGCACCCAGCCGCAGCGTCACATTGTCCACCGCAGGCCGTGGCGCGCCGTCGTAGTTAAAGCAGACGTGGTCGAGCGCGAGCGCGACGCCTGAGGTGAGGGTGCCTGGGGCAAGCTCAACCTGCGTGGTGTCCTCGTCGGAAATTTGGGGCTCGCAGTCGAGCACCTCCATGATTCGCTTGGCCGATGCCGTTCCGCGGTTGATGGTAATAACCAAGTTGGCCACGTAGACGATGGAGACAAGCATCTGCGTCATGTAGTTCACGAAGGCAATGACCTCGCCCTGCGTGAGGTTGCCCGCGTCAATACGCGCGCCGCCCATCCAGAGGATGGCAACAATGGCCAGGTCCATCACAAGCAGCGTAGCGGGGTTGAGAAGCGAGGAGAGCTTGCCGATGGTCACGGCCGTCTGCGTCTGGTCATCAGCCGCCTTGTGGAAGCGCTCGTCCTCGCGCCCCTCCTGCCTAAAGGCTCTCACCACGCGGACGCCCGAGAGGTTCTCGCGCGTGACAAGGCTTACCTCGTCAAGGCGGGCCTGGAGCTCTCCAAAGAGCGGCACTGACCTTGACATCACGAGCCAGAAGACAACCGCAATGGCGGGGATGCTGACGAGAAACACAAGGCCAAGCTGGGCATCGATGAGCATGGCGCAGACCATGGAGCCAATGGCCAGGATTGGCCACCGGATGATCTGCCGGATGCCAAGAGCCACCGTGACCTGCACCTGGTTGACGTCGTTGGTGATGCGGGTGACCAGGGAGGGCGTGCCAATACGGTCGAGGTCCGCCGGGGCGAGCTGGTTCACCTTGGCGTAGAGGTCATGACGGATGTCCGTGCCCGAGCTCTGGGAGACAACGGCGGCCATCTTCTGGCACACAAGCGTGAAGCAGAAGCCTACCAGCGCCAAGACGATGAGCACCGCGCACATGCGGACCACGTAGCCTTGGTCGCGATTGGTGACGCCCACGTCGATCATGCTTGCCACGATCACCGGGGTAATGAGGTCGAAGACAACCTCGACGGTCTTGCAGAGCGTGCCAAAGACGATCTTCCCCCGGTACTTGGGGAAGACAAACCTCCGTAGAATCTCTCCCAATAGAGCCCCTTCCTCAGACTGTCAGCCTATCCATGATAGGGCTGCCCAGTTGCGGTGCGCATACGGCTTTTGTCACGCAACCATTCGTATTGTGTATGGCGCGCCGAGGCCCTACTCGATACCCAGCTTGTCCGAGAGTTCAAGCCACTCGTCCTCGAGCGCCTCGCGCGCAGCTACGGCGTCATCGACCGCCGTCTGGGCGGCAACGAGCTTCTCGTAGTCCGTAGGATCGACCTCTGCAAGCGCGGCCCGCAGCCGGTCCGGCTCCCCCTCGGTCTTCTCCAGTTTGCGTGTAACGGCGTCAAAGCGCTTCTTGAGCTCCCTGCGCTCCTGGTTCGACAGGGGTGCATCCTGCGAACCCGTCGAATCGCTTGGCGCGGCTGGCCCTTCCGTAGCGGAGTTTCGCGAAGCGCACTCCGCGGAGGAAGGGGCTGCCGCGCTCCCGTGTGAGTCTAGGAGGTCGAGGAACTCGTCTACGCCGCCAGGGCAGTGCCGCACATGACCGTCGAGAAGCGCGTACTGGTCGTCGGTCACGCGCTCCATGAGGAAGCGGTCGTGCGAGACCATGAGGAGCGTGCCCGGCCAGGTGTCGAGCAGGTCCTCAAGCACCGCAAGCATGTCGGTGTCCAGGTCGTTGCCAGGCTCGTCGAGCACAAGCACGTTGGGCTCGTCGAGAAGCACCGTGAGCAGCGCGAGGCGTCTGCGCTGGCCGCCAGAGAGGTCGTGCACGAAGTTCGTGAGCTCGGAGCGCTCGAAGCCAAGTCGCTCGAGGAGCTGCGTGGGGCTCTGGGGCTTGCCGTCCACATAGTAGGTGCTCTTGTAGCGCGAGAGTACCTCGAGCACGCGCCAGTTCTCCTTCTCGGAAAGCGTGTCCAGGTGCTGCGACATCCAGCCAAACCGAACAGACTTGCCAATGCGGACGGTGCCGGAAGTGGGCTGCAACTTGCCCGTCATGACCTTAAGCAGCGTTGACTTTCCCGCACCGTTGGCGCCCAGGATGCCGTAGCGGTCGCCGGGGCCAATGGTCCAGGTGATGTCATCAAGCACGCGCGAACCATCAGGATAGGCAAACGAGACGTCCTTCATCTCGATGACCTGCTTGCCCAGCCTGCTTACGGCGAGGCGCTTAAGCTCGATGGTGTTTCTCAGTGGTGGGTCGTCGGCGAGAAGCGCTCGCGCCGCCTCGACGCGGAAGCGCGGCTTGCTCGAGCGTGCCTTGGCACCGTGTGCCAGCCAGTTAAGCTCCTTGCGCAGCGTGTTCTGGCGACGCTCCTCGGTGGCCGCAGCCATACGGTCGCGTTCGACGCGCTGCTGGATGTAGGCGGAATAGCCGCCGTCAAAAGGCTCGATCTCTCGGTCGTGGACCTCCCACATGTGCTCGCAGACCTCGTCCAAGAACCAGCGGTCGTGCGTCACCACGAGAAGCGCGCCCGTGCCCTCGGGCCAGCGGGTCTTGAGGTGGTCGGCAAGCCAGCGGATGGCATGCATGTCCAGGTGGTTGGTGGGCTCGTCCATGAGGATGACGTCCCAGGTGCCCACGAGGAGCCTTGCCAGGTCGCATCGGCGTCGCTGACCGCCTGAGAGCGTGCCAACGGTGGCGTCCCAGTCCACGTCACCTAGGAGCTCCGAGATGATCTGCCGCACACGCGGATCGGACGCCCACACATAGTCCGGAACGTCTCCCACAACGGCGCGACCCACGGTCCAGTCGTCGTGGAGCTCGTCGTCCTGTCCAAGAAACCCTACGTGGATGCCGTTTCTCCAGGTAACAGTTCCCGAGTCAGGCTCCAGCCGATGCGCGATGAGCTCAAGCAGCGTCGACTTGCCGTCTCCGTTCCTGCCCACCACGCCAATGCGTTCGCCTTCGTTGATGCCTATGGTCTGGTCGGCAAGCACAGGCTTGCCCGGCCAATCGTGCGAGAGGTGCTCGCAGCCTATGAGAATCCCCATTAGTCCTTCCCATCTCCCCGGGCAAGTCCCCTGAGGAGTGTTATCTCCTGCGCATAGCCCTCAAGCTCGTTGGGCGTCTCAAGGATCATGGGCAGCCCGCACAGGCGCGGGTTGGTCACCACAGCCTCGAAGGTGGAGAGCCCAAGCGTGCCCTGGCCGATCTTCTCGTGACGGTCCTTGTGGGAGCCAAGCGGGTTCTTTGAGTCGTTCACGTGCAGTGCCTTCAGGCGGTCAAGCCCAATCACGCGGTCAAACTCGTCGAGCACGCCATCAAGGTTGTCCACAATGTCGTAGCCTGCGTCGGCTACGTGGCAGGTGTCGAGGCACACGCCGAGAAGGTCGCCATCACGCGTCCCCTCGATGATGCGGGCCAGCTCCTCGAAGTGCGAGCCCACCTCGGACCCCTTGCCCGCCATGGTCTCCAGCAGGACCGTCGTCTTCTGGCCTCGAACCAACATCTGGTCAAGACCCTCGCAGATAAGGCGAATGCCCTCGTCAACCCCTTGGCCCACATGGCTTCCCGGGTGGAAGTTGTAATAGTTGCCCGGCAACATCTCCATGAGCTGAAGGTCGCCAGCCATTGCCTCACGGGCGAACTCAACCGTCTGCGGCTTGGCGGAGCAGAGGTTCATGGTGTAGGGCGCGTGAGCGACGAGCCGCCCAAAGCCGTTCTCGGCAAGGATGGCGAGAAGTCCCGCCACATCGTCTGGGTCTGGCGTCTTGGCACGGCCGCCACGCGGGTTTCTCGTGAAGAAGGCGAAGGTGTTTGCCCCAATGCCAAGCGCGGTCTTGCCCATCTGCGTAAAGCCGCCCGCAACCGAGAGATGGCAGCCAATGGTTATCTCGCCGTGACGTGCCTCGCTCATGCACCCTCCCCTGCCACTGCCGTGGCAACGCGATCGCAGATAGCGGCGGCCACCTGGTCGAGCGGCAGCGTGTCAAGCTGCTCAGTGCGGTTGGGCCACACAAAGGCAATCCGGCTCGTGTCAGCGCCAAACGTGGAGTCCGCGCGGGACACGTCGTTTGCCACGATGAAATCGCAGCCCTTGCGCTCAAGCTTCTCGCGCGCGTTCTTGAGAAGGTCGTTTGTCTCGGCAGCAAAGCCAACCACCACGCGGTCTCCCCTGGTGCGGGAGAGCTCCGCCAGGATGTCTGCGGTCTTGACAAGACTCAGCGTGGAGAGGTCGTCCGTGCCCTTCTTGAGCTTGCGGTCCGCAGGCGAGGCAGGCGTGTAGTCCGCGACTGCCGCGGCGCATATAGCCGCGTCGGCGTTGGCGAAGGCTGCAACCGTGGCATCGCGCATCTGTGCCGCCGAGACAACCGGGACCACGTAGACCCCCTGTGGCGCGGCAAGCGAGACCGGTCCGGAGACCAGCGTCACCACGGCACCTCGGCGCGAGGCCTCGCGGGCGATGGCATAGCCCATCTTGCCTGTGGAGGCGTTGGCGATGTAGCGCACGGGGTCGATGGCCTCGTGCGTGGGGCCGGCCGTGACCACAAGCCTCATGCCAGCCATATCCTGCTTGGCAGGGGCAAGCGCGTCAAGAGCAGCGGACACGATGTCCGAGACTTCTGCAAGCTTTCCCTCGCCCACGTCGCCGCAGGCGAGAAGGCCCGTCTGTGGCATCACAAAGCGGATGCCGCGCGAGCGAAGCGTTGCGACGTTTGCCTGCGTGGCAGGGTTTCTCCACATGTGGACGTTCATGGCAGCTGCCACAAGCACCGGGCAGTGCGCGGCAAGAAGCGTGGTAGAGAGGCAATCGTCTGCAATCCCCATGGCCATCTTAGCCAGCACGTTTCCGGTTGCGGGAACAACCACCACAAGGTCAGCCCAGTCGGCCAGGAAGATGTGCGGAATGGGAGAGTCCGGGTAGGCATAGAGGTCGTCCGCCACGGGATGGCCGGAGAGCGCCTCGAACGTGGGGGTTCCCACAAAGCGCTCCGCATCTGCCGTCATAGTCACGCGAACGTCGCAGCCCGCGTGCTGCAGGCCGCGCATGACCTCGACTGCCTTGTAGACGGCGATGCCTCCCGTAACGGCGAGGACGACGCGAGGCGCCGCCGGCTCTGTATCCCTGTGCGTGCTATCGCTCACTTGCCCTCCCCCTCGACATAGGGATCGTCCACGATGAGGATGCGGTGGCAGTAGGGGCACTCGGCAACGTCGTCACCGTGCGTGAGGTCGTGGAACGAGGCGGGCTGGAGCTTCACGCGGCAAACCGAGGGGACGTTGCCCACGAGCTTCTCAACAGCAAGGCCCTTGAAGCGCTTGCGCGCGGCCTCGTAGTCGCTCATGTGCTTATCAGAGATCTGGGAGACCACGTCTTTGCGCTCAGCGTCGAGCTGGACGATTTTGCGCCTAATCTGCGCACTATCCGTCTCGAAGGACTTCTTCTGCGCGGCCTCCTCGTCGTCGAGGCGCTCAAGCGTGAGGTTGGCGTTGCTCTCGGCGCGCTTGACCTTCTCAAGATCCTCGTCGAGCTGCGCACGGTTGTGCTCGAGCTTCTCGATCTTCTTTGCAAGACCCGTGAGGTGCGCCTCGTAGTCCTGAATCTGGCGGTAGCCGTGGCTTCCAGAGGCAACCTCGGCCTTGACCTCCTCGGTGCGCGCTCGGTAGTGCTCGAGGTCCTCCTGGTTCTCCGAGACATAGGTCTCAAGGTCCTTGCGCTGAGCAAAGATCTTGGTCTGCTCGCTCTGTACCTTTCGGCGCGCTCGAGCGATTGCCTGCATCTTCTTCTGCTGCGGCATCGCGGCCAGCGTAGACGCAAGGCGCAGCATATCGAGGTCAATCTCCTGAAGTCTAACAAGCGCCTGTGCTTCGGTCATAAGACCCTCACCTTCCTTGGTGGGTGTGCGTTCTGCTAATGGCGTGTCTTTGTTTGCTTGACGAGCGAGATGAGCTCCGCTGCAAAGGCATCAAGGTCTTCCTCGGCAACGCGCTCGTCAAATGAGATGCGAAGCGAGCCAAGCGCCTGGTCACGGCCTATGCCCATGGCCGTGAGCACGTGGCTAGCGTCAAGCGAGCCCGAGGAGCACGCGGAGCCGGCAGAGACCTCAAAGCCATGCTCGTCCAGCCCAAGGACGAGGGACTGCGAGTCCATGCCCGGCACCATGACGCTCACCATGCCGGGAAGGCGGTGCTCGTCGACCACACCCGTGGTTGTGGGGACGATGCCCGTCCCCTCTGCACAGATACGCTGGTAGAGTCTCTCGGCACGGGCGGCAACCTGCGGGCGCACGGTGGCGATGGAGCCGCAACAGGCACATGCGACCGCAGCAAAGGCAAGCGCGCCGCGCACGTCCTGCGTTCCCGCGCGCCTGCCGGACTCCTGGCCGCCACCAAAGGACTGAGGGGCGAGAGGGACGCGCCCACGGACGAGCAGGGCTCCCACACCAACCGGGCCGCCCAGCTTGTGGGCCGCAAGACTTACGGCGTCTGCCTGCGAGACATCAAGAGGAATCCGCCCAAACGCCTGCACGGCGTCAGTGTGGAAGAGCGCACCGGCGGCGTGAGCCGCAGCAGCAAGTTCAGACACAGGCTGCACCACGCCCGTCTCGTTGTTGGCGCTCATAATCGAAATAAGCGCGCAATCGGGACCAAGCACATTCTCGAGCGCGTCACGAGTGACCACACCGTCCCTACCGGGCTTCACGAGCGTCACATCAAAGCCGCGATCGCGAAGCACGCCCGTTACGTCCAGCTCGGAGTCGTGCTCGATGGCGGAGAGAACCACACGTGTGCGCTTGCGATCGCGCTGATGGGCACCGCGTGAGAGGCCGAGAAGGGCCAGGTTGTTGGACTCGGTGCCACCCGAAGTGAAGACTACGTCCGAAGGCCTAAAACCGCCGCCCACGCAGCGAACAATATCGCGGCGAGCACCGTCGAGCGCACGAGCCGCCTCTCGTCCAAGGGTGTGCAGCGAGTTGGGATTTGCCCCCGCAATGGGAGAGTCCTCGTAGGCGCGCTCCGCGACAAGAGACTCCTCTCGCGCGGGTGCGCTCGCGGCATAGTCAAGGTATACGGTTGTGCGGTTGGTCACGCTTCTCACGCTCTCCTCGTGAGACCGGCCTCGCCGGCCTCGGTAATCTTGCGGATGGCCTCGGCGCGGTTTTCCTTGCCAAAGACGGCGCTGCCAGCAACGAGCAGGCGCGCGCCCGCGGCGCAAACATCGCCCGCAGTTGCGGGAGAAATCCCACCGTCAACCTCGATGATGGGGCTCACGCGGCGCTCGTCGCACATGGCCTTGAGCTGGCGGAGCTTGCGAAGAGAGCCAGATATGAACTTCTGGCCCCCAAAGCCGGGGTTCACGGTCATCACAAGCACGAGGTCCACGTCCTCGATGATGGCGTCGAGGGCAGAGATGGGCGTACCGGGGTTGATGGCAATGCCCGCCTTGGCGCCCTTCTCGCGAATGAGGCTGGCAAGACGATTGGCGTGCGCCGTAGCCTCGTAGTGGAAGGTCACGATGTCGGCACCGGCAGCAAGGTACTCCGGCACCATCTGGTCGGGGTTCGAGATCATGAGGTGCGCATCAACGGGGATCTGTGTGGCCTCCTTCACCGCAGCAAGCACGCCAGGGCCAAAGGTGAGGTTGGGCACAAAGTGGCCGTCCATCGCGTCAAAGTGCACATAGCCAGCACCTTCGATAGAGGCAAGCTCGTCCGCAAGATGTCCCAGGTCTGCAGAGAGGATGGAAGGTGCAACCTGGACGTTATTCTCTAGCATTGGTTCTCCTTTGATGCTGTATCTCGCTCTTCCATACCATAGAACTCCGTGCGCGGTACACGCGTGAGAAGTCCCTCCATTGCCTCGTCGATAGGACGTCCCTCATAGAGAACGGAGTGGACGCCGGCCGTGATGGGAACCTCGATTCCGCGCTCTTGCGCAAGCTCGAGGACCGACTCCGAAGCGGGCGCGCCCTCGACCACCATGTGCGTGCGGGCCTGATAGGCGTCAAGCGTCTCGCCCGCCACGAGGGCCCGGCCAAAGCTTCTGTTGCGCGAATGCTCGGAGGTGCAGGTAACCACGAGGTCACCCATACCGGCGAGCCCCATGCACGTCATGGGGTTGCCGCCCAAGGCAGCCACAACGCGGCCAATCTCGGCGATGCCACGGGTCATGAGGACGGCCAGAGTGTTGTCCCCCATCCCCATGCCGCTTGCAATGCCGCAGGCGATGGCCACCACGTTCTTAACGGCACCACAGCACTCAACGCCACGAACATCGTCGCTCACATAGGCCCTAAAGGTCGGACCCGAGAGAAGACCCTGGAAGTATGCAGCCGTCTCCGCATCCTCCGAGGCCACGACAGCGGCCGAGACCATCCCCTTGCAAATCTCCTCGGCATGATTTGGGCCAGAGAGCGCAGCAACGCGAGTGGGATTGCCCAGCTCCTGAGCAGTCACCTCGTGCATGAGGAGGTGCGTTCCGCGCTCCATACCCTTGGAGAGAACGAGCACACGGGCGTTTTTAGCAAGGTGGGAAGCCAGGTTGCGGCATGTCTCGCGCAGATATGCAGACGGGGTGGCCAGGATCGCGGCATCCACATCACGCACGGCCACGGCAAGGTCGCTTGTTGCCACAACGTTTGGCGCCAACGTATAGTCCACAAGATGGTTCGGATTCCTGCGGTCACGGTTCATGGCATCGACAGCCTGGGACGTGCGCGCCCACAGCACTACCTCGTCAACGGCAGGCGACACGAGGCCCGTCATGGCGGTACCCCAAGAGCCAGCTCCTATGACGGCAACGCGCCTCACTTTGACTTCCCCTCATCGTGGTGGAAGGAGAAGCGCTTCTCCTCGTGGTGTGCGAGCTTGCGGATGTTCTCGCGGTGAGCCCACACGACGCAGGCGGCCACGATGACCATGGGCAGGACAGCGATGGGGGTGTAGCCAAAGACGGCCGTCCAGATGGGAAGCGAGACTGCCGCACACGAGCTGCCCAGCGAGACAAAGCGCGTGGGAAGGGCAAAGACAAGGAAGACCGCGAGAAGCCCAAAGGCGATGCGCGGGTCTAGACCCAGCGCCGCGCCAAAGCCAACCGAAATGCCCTTGCCGCCATGAAACCCAAGGTAGGGAGAGAAGACGTGACCAAGCACACATGCCGCATAGACGCACGTGAGGGCCCAGTCAAATGGCTGGCCGGGAGCGAGTGCCTTTGCCTCGGCAAAGAAACTGGAGAACGCCCAGGTGGCAAGTCCTGTGCAGAGCCAGCCCTTGCCGGCGTCAAGAAGCAAGGTGAGACCTGCCGCCCATGCACCCACGGAGCGCCCCACGTTGGTAGCGCCAATGTTTCCGGACCCCGTGTGTCGAACGTCGACGCCCTGGGAGCGTGCAATGAGCATGCCAAACGGAATGCCGCAAACAAAGTAGGCAATTGCGCACGCAATGAGCGTAGGAATTACGAGTCTCACTTGTCCCCCTCGGACTTCTTGCGGAAGCGCAGACGGATGGGTGTTCCCTCAAGGTCAAATCTCTCACGCAGGCGATTCTCGACGAAGCGCTTGTAGTTGTCGTCTACAAGGTCCGGCGCATTGCACCAAACGGTGATGACGGGAGGCTTTGAGCCGGTCTGGGTGGCGTACTGCATCTTAAGGCGACGGCCCTTGTCAGAGACCGTGTGGCCACCCTGGCGAATCTCCTCGAGGAGGTTGTTGAGCTCCGAGGTCCTCAATTGGGTCTCGCGAGCCTGGGCGGCAGAGACTGCCAGCTGCAGGACCTTGTCGGTGGCGCGACCCGTGAGGGCGGAGATGTTCACGTAGGGCACCCATGGCGCAAACTGCATGCGCTTTTCGATCGAGGCAACCACGCGGTCGCGCTGGGCCTCGGTCTCGATGAGGTCCCACTTGTTGAGGCAGAGCACCAGGGCACAGCCACGATCGATGGCCATGTTGGCCACCTTCTGGTCCTGCTCGGTGACGCCGTCGGTGGCGTCCACCACCAAGAGGCAGACGTCGGCGCGCTCCATGGCCATGAGGCCGCGCACCATGCTGTAGTACTCGACGTCCTCGTGTACCAGGTTCTTCTTGCGCATGCCTGCAGTGTCCACCAGGCGAATCCGCTGCCCCTGCCACTCGATCATGGTGTCGATGGCGTCACGGGTGGTTCCAGCCACATCAGAGACGATTGAGCGCTTCTTGCCGGCAAGGCGATTCGCCAGGGAGGACTTGCCAACGTTGGGACGACCCACGATGGCAAGCGAGAGAATGTCCTCGTCCTCCTCTAGCTCTTCCTCGGAGGGCAGGACCGCCACGACCTCGTCGAGAAGGTCACCGGTACCATAGCCGTGCGAGGCCGAGAGGGGCATGGGCTCACCAACGCCAAGGGAATAGAAGTCCCAGAGGTTGTCGTTCTCGGTAGCGGGGTTGTCCTTCTTGTTGACCACGAGGAACACAGGCTTGTCCTGCTTGCGCAGAATCCTTGCGACCTCCTCGTCCTCGTCCGTGATGCCAGTGGAGCCGTCCACCACGAAGATAATGGCGTCCGCCTCCTGGGCAGCCATCACGGCCTGCTCGCGGATGTGCGGTGCGAAGGTGTCCTTCGACTTGACGGACTCAATGCCGCCAGTGTCGATGATCACAAAGTCACGACCGTTCCAGTCGGCCTTGTGGTAGGAACGGTCGCGCGTGACGCCACGGCTCTCGTGCACGATGGCGTCACGGCTCTGGACAATGCGGTTAACAAGGGTTGACTTGCCGACGTTGGGTCGACCGACCACGGCGACGACAGGCAGTGACATGAGGTGCTCGCTTTCTCTTGGAGTATTTAGCACTCCCGAGCATATCACGACGGCGACGGCGCCTAGCCGCCGTCGGCCCTCACCCCAAACTCTGCGTTACTGCGGAAACGATGCTCGTTGGGTCCCCGTGGGCTATGACCGCACGTCCACCACGCCGCAAGATCTCTCCCACCACGTGGTCCTGTGTGTCCCCGTCAAGGGTCACGTGGTCAAAGTTGAACATGACCTCGGGAAGCACAACGATGCGACCCGTAAGGTCACAGGGCAACTGGGCGAGAAGGTCCTTAGAGACGATGAGCCCCGTGACGTTGACGTCTCCCCCAAAGTAGTCGTTGTGGATGGGGTATGCCTTGACGAGCCCCGTGGGCGACCAGAGCTCGCAGAGGAATGAGATGGCCTCCTTGGGAGCCTCGCCGCAGACGAGAAGAACCCTCGAATCCCGGCGGCTGAGCTCGGCCTCGCTTGCAGCAAGCTCGGAAGCGTGATCGCGGGCAAAGACCGCGGAGTCGTCGAGAAAGCTTCGCAGCATACCAATGCCGTCGTAGTACTGCGGGTAGCCGTCGTAGGCCTCGGCCGGAGGAACCGTAACGCCAGCCGCAACGTAGAACTCGTCGGAGAGCTGGAACCGCGTGGTGCCAAGCTCGCGCCTGGCACGCGCCTGGTAGGGCTCGATGAGTTCTACCACGGCCTTGGCGGCTGCGGGGTCATCCGAGAAGGACTTGGAGAACCGGCGCGAGAAGCGCGTGTAGCCAAGCGGCACCACGGCAAGCGAGGTGATGCTGGGACGGGCCTCGACCCAGTCAAGCGTGCGCGCCAGCTCAGGGCCATCGTTCACGCCGGGGCAGAGGACAATCTGCGCGTGAATCTCGATACCCGCGTCAAGCAAACGCTCGAGGACGTCTATGCCACGCTGGGCGTGAGGGCCAATGAGCTTGCGACGCACCTCGGGCGTCACGGCATGAATCGAGACGTTCATGGGCTCGAGGCGACAGGCGATGATGCGCTCTACGTCTTCGTCGGTCACGTTGGTAAGGGTGACGAAGTTCCCCTGGAGGAAGGAGAGCCGGTAGTCATCGTCGCGCAGTGAGAGGGACGGCCGCGCATCTGCCGGCAGCATGCTCATGAAGCAGAACTGGCAGGCATTGACGCAGGTGCGAATGCCATCGAAGAGCACGTCGGTGAAGTCGATGCCCCAATCCTCACCGGGCTCTCGCCAGAGCTCGCAGGCGTAGGTGCCGCCGTCCCTCGGGTCAAAGACCTCAAGCTCGCACGAGGCACCGTCTGCCTCCCAGCGCCAATCGATGAGATCACGCAGCCGGTGCCCGTTGACGGTCTCGATGCGCATGCCCGCCTCGATGCCCGCCTCCCAGGCGGGGCTCTCCTCCTCGACCGACTGCACCCAGGCGCCAAGGGAGCGCTCGCGCGTGGAGGCGTAGTCCGCCCTGTCCCGCGTCATGGCTACTCCCCTACCATCGACTCTATGGCTTCCACGACAGCGCGGATCTGCGATGCCGGGGTCGAGGCGCCTGCTGTGACACCCACAAGCCCAGCGTCAGCAAACCAGGAGGCCCTAAGCTCGTCGGCGCCTTCGACGTGGTGCGTGCGCGGGCACGCAGCTGCAGCAATCTCGGCCAGGCGCGTGGTGTTTGCCGAGTTGCGGCCGCCAATGACCACCATCACGTCCGCACGTGCCGCAAGCTCAGCACAGGCACCCTGGTGACCCGAGGTTGCCTCGCAGATGGTGTTCACAACACGAAGCTCCTCGGTACGCGTAAGGAGGGCGGTAACAACCTCGGCGAGGCGCGCCGCAGACTGCGTAGTTTGCACCACAACGCCGGTCTTGCGCATGCGCGGCAAAGCGAGGGCCTCTTCGGCCGTTCCCACAACCACGGCCTTTGGCGCATGTGCAAGGGTTGCCGTCACCTCGGGATGGCCCGCCTCACCAACAATGACCACACGGTAGCCCTCAGCCGAGAGCTTCTCGGCAGCACGATGGACCTTCTTCACAAAGGGGCAGGTAGCGTCGACCACAGACGAGCAGAGCTCGCGCGCCTCGGCCTCCTCGGCAGGCGTCACGCCGTGGGTGCGAAGGACAAGCGTGCAGCCAGCTGCCTCGCGGGGGTCGCTCACGACCAAGGCGCCGCGCTCGGCAAGGCTTGCTACCACGCGCGGGTTATGGATGAGAGGCCCGAGGGTGCGCACGCGAGACGTGCCCTCCGCAAGGGCGCCCTCAGTCATCTCGAGAGCGCGCTCGACGCCATAGCAGGCGCCGGCCTCGCGGGCAACCTCCACCACCACAGCCATGCCTACATCCTCCCCGGATGCTCTTCGCGAAGCTCGTCCCGAAGGGCGTAGACGGCGTCCATGCCGGCCTTCGACATGGCAGCAAGCTGCGCCTTCCTGCCATCGACGCCAAGGGAGTCCCAGGAGATGGGATCTCCCGCCTTGAGCCACACGCGGGAGAAGTGGTGCAGGTGGCTGCCGCGCTTCGTGATGTCACGTGCGCCAACGATGGCAACGGGCTGAACGGGGGCGTGGGCGAGCTGGGCCATGAGCGAGTAGCCCTCGTGGATGGTCACGGGCTCCTCGTCACTCTTGATGCGCGTGCCCTCGGGGAAGATGAGGACGCACTCGCCACGGTCGAGGGCCGCACGCGCGCGGCGCACGGACTTCATGTCTGCGGTGCCACGCTGAACGGGAATGGCCCCCACGCGCGTGAAGAACCACGTGACAACCGGCGACTTGTCAAACTCGCTCTTGTAGATGGTGCGCACGCGGATTCCGTGAAGCCAGAGCTGCACGATGATGATCACGGGGTCGAGCATCGAGACGTGGTTCATGACAATGACGCGCGGCGTCTTGTCGTCGACGAGCTTCTCCTTGTTCTCTACGCTCCAGCGCCAACGGAACTGGGTCCAAACCAAGCACGCGTAGACGGCAATGCCGAGAAACGCGCGCGCAGGAAGCGGGAAGTTGCGCATACCCGTGTCGAAGTAGTCGTCGAAGCTGTTGCCGCGAAAGGCGCGCAAGCGCTTCTCGGGTGCCCTCTTTTGCGCGCTCACGAACGGTCTCCAGACAGCGCAGCCGCAAGCCTCGGGTCAAGCGCGCAGATGGCGGCCACGACCTCGTCCACGCTGAGCGCGGAGGAGTCAATGTGATGCGCGTCGGGCGCGGGCTTGAGCGGCGCGGTCTTTCTCGAGGAGTCAAGCTGGTCGCGTCGGTTGAGGTCGGCAAGGATGCGCTCGACCTCAGCGGGATCGGCCGTGGCGTTGGCATCCTTAGCCGCGTCCCCGCCCTCGCGCTGCACGGCACGACGCAGGGCGCGCGCCGCAGGGTCGGCCGTGAGGAACACCTTCACGTCGGCCTTGGGGAAGACTACCGTGCCAATGTCTCTGCCCTCGGCAACCACGTTGCCCGTCTGGCCATAGGAACGCTGTAGCTCGACCATGGCCTCGCGGACCTCGGGGATGGCCGAGACGGCAGAGACGTTGCGGTCGACCTCGGGCGTCCGAATCTCCGCGGTGACGTCACGCCCATTGGCGGTCACCGTCTGCCCTGCAGGCGAGGTTCCAAAGGTAATCGTGATCGAACGGGCCACGTTGGTCACGGCAGGGGCGTCCGCAGGGTCGATGCCCTGGCGCAGGCACTCTGCGGTGACGGAGCGATACATGGCTCCGGTGTCGAGGTACGTAAGGTGGCACCTCTCGGCAATGGCGTGGGCAACGGTAGACTTGCCAGACCCCGCGGGTCCGTCGATGGCGACGATCATACGTCCTCCCTTTCTGCGACACCCCAGATATCCCTGAGGTCGTACGGGTTCTTCCTGGTCGAGCGCTCGATGACCTCCTCAGGCGTGAGGTTAAACCCGCCCAGGTAGAAGCTCTTCCCGTTACAGGTGTAATACGCCGAGCACACGTTTGCCAGATGCACGTTCCAGAAATGGTCATACCCCACTTCGTACATGGCGGCAATGAGAATGCGAGAGAATCCACCATGGGTGACGAGCGCGGTCCTGCCGGTAAGTGGCCGAAGCTCGTCCAAGAGGTGGTTGGCGCGAGCCGTTGCGTGCTCGAAGGACTCTGCCCCGGGCGCAGGGAGCGAGTGTCCCTTCTCGTCGAGTGGCCAGGGGAACTGCGTCCTGCCGGAGTTGCTCGACTCGAACCGCGTTCCCTCGAGCTCGCCAAAGTCAAGCTCCACAAGGTCGTCGTCCACGCGCACCGGTATCCCCAGCCGCTCTCCCGCCTCCTCGGCAAGGTTGCGGCAGCGCGAGAGCGGGGAGCACCAGATGCGCTCGGGCGCAAAGGCAACGAGGGCGTCCACGCCATGCTCGCGCTGCTGTTCGCCGCGAGGAGTGAGGGGGACGTCTCTCCTCCCCGAGAAGAAATGTTCGGTGTTCGCAGGCGTCTCGGGGTGTCTCATCACGAGAATCCGCTGCCTCATGCCAAAGTCCACGCTAGTCGTCCTCCCTCTGATCGCCAGCATCGCCGGCGGACAACGCCTCTATCGCGGCCACCTCGGAAGAGGTGAGCTCGCGCCAAGACCCCTCTTCGACCCCCGTGAGCGAGAGCGGGCCAAACGAATCGCGGTGCAGTCGCAAGACCTTGTGCCCCACTGCCTGCATCATCTTCTTGACCTGGTGCTTTCTTCCCTCGTGGATGGTAAGTCCAACCACGGCGTTGGGCTCTCCCCCGCCTGTGCGCCCCGCACCGCGCGGAGCCACAACAGAGAAGAGCGGATCGGCCTTTCGGAGGAGCTCCGCGCCAGCGGGAGACGCCGGTCCATCCTCGAGCAGGACCCCATGCCTCAGACGATCGAGGTCATGCGCCGAGGGCGTGCCCGAGACCAGGGCAACGTAGTGCTTCTCGACGTGACGCGAGGGGTGGAGAAGGTCCTGACCCACGTTACCGTTGGTGGTAAAGAGCAGCAGGCCCGTGGTATCCATGTCAAGACGCCCCACGGGAAAGAGCCCGGGGAAGCGATCTGTGGGCACGAGCTCTGCCACGGTGTGTCTTCCCTGGGGGTCGCTCATCGTGGTGACGTAGCCCGAGGGCTTGTAGAGCATGAGGTAGCAGGGACGCTCGAGGATGTGACACTCGATGCCGTCGACGCTCACCACGTCGCTCGCGGGGTCGACCTTGCTGCCAAGCTCGGTCACGACCTCCCCATTCACGCGAACGCGGCCGGCTGTCATGAGCCGCTCGGCACCGCGCCTGCTCGCCACGCCCGCACGGGCCAGGAAGCGCTGCAGCCGCATGGGGTAGAGCCCGTCCTCGCGCACGGGATCACTCATCGTTTTCATCACCAGCCGCGTCGGCGTCGACGCCGTCTGGCTCCTCCGAGCCATCCCCCAGGAGGTCCCGCTCGTCATCGATGTCGTCAGAGGTTTCCTCGAGCGTGGACTGGAGAGAACGGCCCGAGAGCCGCTCGCGGATGAACTGCTTGGACTGCTCGTCCGGCGCGAAGTCCTCGAGGGGCGGAAGGTCGCGAATGCTCCTCAGGCCAAAGCGTTCGAGGAAGGCGCGCGTAGTGCCAAAGAGTACCGCCTGCCCATGCTCGGCGTCGTGACCCACCTCGCGCACCAGGCCCTTCTCGCGCAGAGACGCAATGACGCCATCGGAGTTCACGCCGCGGATCGCGCGCACGCCCTCACGCGAGACGGGCTGGTGGTAGGCAATCACAGCAAGCGTCTCCAGCGCCGCCTGCGAGAGGCGCCGCTGGTCCCACGAGAGCACGTACTCGGCGACCTGGTCGTGGAAGGCAGGGTGCGTGAAGAGGCGCCACCCTCCAGCGACCTCGCGCAGCTGGAAGCCACGGTTTGCGTCTGCATACTCGGCCGAGAGTTCCGCAAGCGCCGAGGCGACGTCACCCGGCGCGGCGCCCGTGGCCTTTGCCAGATCCGTCGCGGATACGGAGTCGTCGGACACAAGGAGGAGCGCCTCCAGGAGCCCCTTGAGCGAGTCGTTCTCAAGCCTCTCCAGATCTGCCATCACGCATCCTCCCCCGTACTGTCTTGTGCCGTGACCGCGCCGTCATCTGAGTCAAGGACGTCTCCAAAGCCCAGCTCAGCCAGGTCCTTTTCGTCCACGCCCTGCTCGTCAAGCTCGTAGAGAACCGAGTCGTCCATCTCGTAGGGCGTAGCCCCCTCCACGTGGTCGAGCTCGATCTCGCCAAAGTTGCGCTCCTGGTGCATGCGCAGCTTGTCCCTGTGGTAGAGGTCGAGCACGGCCAGGAAGTTTGCCACCACGACCTCAGGCTCGCTGGAGCCGTCCAGGAGCTCCGAGAACGTGAGATGCCCGCGCGAGCGTGCCAGGCGGTCGACCGAGGCAACCGTGAGCGCAATAGGAAGGCGCTTGGGCGCGATGTGCTCGGACTCGAGGAGGAAGGTCTCTCGGTGGGCATCGATGTCCGCGCAGATGACGGCAAGGCTGCGCAGCGTGATGCCCTCGAGGTAGTCGGGCATGAGGCCCAGGAACTCCGGGTCAGGCCCCACGGTGCGCGGCACCATGCGCGCCTCGGCCTCCATGCGGCTGCCAAGCGCAGCTCCCGCGTTTCTGAACTGCTTGTACGTAATGAGGCGGGCAATGAGCACCTCGCGCGCCTCGTCGGGCGAGAGGCCCGCGAGGTCGTCCTCCTCGTCGAGGTCGTCATCTGGCGCGTGTGGCGTACGCACAACGCCGCCCTCGGGGACAAGCGCCGCGGCCTTCATGTCCAGAAGCGTTGAGGCGACAAGGACAAAGTCGCTCGCCACGTCCAGATCGAGGTCGCTCATGCGCTCGACCTCAGCCAGGTACTGATCGGCCACCTCGGCAACCGAGATGGAGCCGATGGCCACCTTCTGCCTGCTCACAAGTTGCAGCAGCAGGTCGAAGGGACCGGTGTACGCGTCTGTCTTCACACGCCATGACATGCGCCGCTATGCCCCCATGAGAAGGTCGAAGAGCGACCCGGCCGTGGAATCGAGAATCCACCCAAGGGGGTCTACCCCAAACGCATAGGGGATAAGGTAGAGCACCACGATGAGGATGGGCATGGAATAGCGCTGCACCTGGTAGTACGCCCGCCGCGAGCGCTCGCTCCTAAAGAGGGGCGAGATGACCTTAGATCCGTCAAGCGGAGGGAGCGGGATGAGGTTGAAGCACATGAGCATGAGGTTCACGTAGACGTAGGTCGAGAGAACCATGAGCACCCAGTAGGCCACCTCATACCATGGGTCCACCGCGAGCGAACCAGCCTCGAGGCCCGAGGTGAAGCCCCAGTAGGCAAGGCGCCATACGGCGGCACCGGCAAGCGCCTGCAGCAGGTTGCAGACGGGCCCCGCAAGAGCGACCAGCGCCTCGTCCCGGTTTCTCGTCTTGGGGTCAAAGTACATTGGGTTGTAGGGCACGGGCTTTGCGTAGGCAAAGATAGGCCCGCCAAACGCCCCCATGATGAGCGGCAGGATAACGGATCCAAAGGGGTCGATGTGCGCGGCTGGGTTGAGCGTGAGGCGTCCGGCGCGCTTGGCCGTGGGGTCCCCAAGGCGGTTGGCCATCCAGCCATGGGCCACCTCGTGCGGAATGGCGGAGAGCATGACGAGCCCAACCGAGATGAGGATCGTGATGATGCGAGAGGTCGAGAACACGTCACGCCCCTTTCTGGGCTAGATGCGAGCGGCGGCCCTTGCGAGGAGCCAGTCTATGACAAAGAGCGCAACCGCGACAAGGGCGAAGTCTCCCCTAAAGGCCCCGCCCATGGGCGTGCGAAAGACGAGAAGCCCCGAGACGGACTGGGGCACCAAATTCGACACGAAGCATTTACGTCGAGAAGCACCGTGTGAAGCGTACCCAGGTCGAGCGAGTCGACAACCACCAGCACGCAGAGCACCACGGCAAGCACACGCGCGACAAGCGCAGCCACGTCGAGAGCGGCACGGGCGCCGGAGTGCGTGAGGCTATGCATCCGCCTCGCCTGCCTCCATGGCCTCGGAGAGCTCGAGCCATTCCTGTTCGAGAGCGGGAATCTTCTTCGAGAGTGCGTTGTACTCGCTCATGCACTTGTTGAAGCGGTCAGTGTCGTTGTAGAGCTCCTCGTCGGCCATGAGCGTCACGAGCTCGTTGTAGCGGTCGTGCGCGGGGCCAAGGGCCGCCTCGACCTCCTGCAGGCGCTTCTTGGTCTTACGGAGCGCCTTGCTCCTGCGGTTGCGCTCCTCGGCCTCGGCGCGGCGCTGCTCCTTGGTCTTGACGTTGCGGCCCGAGGTCTGGTCGGGAGCCTCGCTCGCTACCGGTGCGGCCTTTGCCTGCGCCGCCTTGCTCGTGGGCACATCCTGCCCAGCGGCCGCGGCCTCGAGCTCCGCGCGCTTGAACTGGTAGTACTCGTAGTCGCCGTCGTAGAGCGTCACCTTGTGGTCGCGCACGTCGACCACCTTGTTGGCCACGGCGCGTACGAGGTGCTCGTCGTGGGAAATGAGCACGATGGTACCGGGGAAGTGAACGAGGGCCTGCTCAAGCACGTCGACCGAGTCGATGTCGAGGTGGTTGGTGGGCTCGTCCAGGCAGAGCAGCGGGTCTGGCGCCACGAGCATCTTGGCAAGGGCGAGACGCGCCTTCTCGCCACCGGAAAGCACCGAGACGCGCTTGTCCACGTCATCGCCATGGAAGAGGAAGGCACCCAGGAGGCGGCGCTCCTCGGATGTGGTCCAGCCGGGAGCCACGGCATCCATCTCCTGGAGCACGGTGTTTGCAGGGTCAAGCTGCTCGAGCTGGTGCTGCGCGTAGTAGGCACAGGTCACGTTCTGGCCAAGCTCGACCGATCCAGCATCAGGAGTGAGGTGCCCGTTGATGAGCTTCATGAGCGTTGACTTACCGGCGCCGTTGGGACCAACGAGCGCCACGTGGTCACCACGATAGAGCGTGAGGTCAACGTGGTCGTAGACGTGGTTCTCGCCAAAGGACTTTGCGGCGTCCTCCACCTTCACGACGGTGTCGCCGGTACGAGGCGGATCGGGGAACGAGAAGTGCACCTTCTTGGAGCCCTCGGGGAGAATGACCAGCTCGCTCTTGATCTGCTCGATGCGGCGCATGCGCTCCTGCGCCTGCGCGGCCTTGGTGGGCTTGTAGCGGAACTTGTCGACAAAGACCTGCATGTGGGCGATCTCTCGCTCCTGGGCGGCGCGCTTGGCGCGCATCTGCTCCAGGTTGTCCTCGCGCTGCCGCAGGTAGTCGGAGTAGTTGCCCGTGTAGGTGGTCAGGCGGCGGTTCTCGACGGCCGCCACGTGACTCACGCAGGCGTCCATGAAGGAGCGGTCGTGGGAGACGAGAAGCACTGCGCCGTCGTAGGCCGCGAGGAAGTGCTCGAGCCACTGGACGCTCTCGAGGTCGAGGTGGTTGGTGGGCTCGTCGAGCAGGAGCAGGTCGGGGTGACGCAGCAGCAGCTTCGAGAGCGCAATGCGCATCTGCCAGCCGCCGGAGAAGTCCGCCGCGGGTTTGTCGAAGTCCTCGATGGGAAAGCCCAGGCCTCCCAGAATCTGACGGGCGCGGGCATCAAGCTCATAGCCGCCCAAGCGCTCAAAGCGGTCCTGCGCGTGCCCGTAGTCCTCGAGCAGGCGGTCGAGCTCGGGACCGGGCTTGGTGGTCGAGATCTTTGCCTCGAGCTCGGCCACTCGGCGCTCCCAGCCTTTCACCTCGTGGGCCGAGTCCACAACCTCCTGGAGGGCAGTCTTCTCGCCATCGATCTTGGTCTCCTGCTCAAGGTAGCCGACGGTGGTCTCCTTTGCAAAGGAGACGGTGCCCTCGTCAGGTGACTCCTGACCCATGATGATCTTGAGGAGCGTTGTCTTGCCGGCACCGTTGGGGCCAACCAAAGCCCAGCGCTCACCTGCGTTGAGCTGCAGCGTTGCCTGTGTGTAGAGGACTCTTCCGCCAAACGACTTGGTGATCTTGTCTGCGAGTGCTATCACGTGAACCCCTCGGGATGCCAAATT
Organism: uncultured Coriobacteriaceae bacterium; assembly: GCA_902773995.1. Classification (GTDB taxonomy): domain Bacteria; phylum Actinomycetota; class Coriobacteriia; order Coriobacteriales; family Atopobiaceae; genus Tractidigestivibacter. The sequence goes on from CACYGL010000001.1 coordinate 155,794, forward strand.
TGCCAAGGGGTGAGTATACGGTACGCTCATGCAGAAGAGGTGTGCCTGCGGGATTCGTTTGCCGGGCAACGGAATCCCACTACCTGGTAATGAAATCCCATTACCAGGTAGATCAATCCCGCGCTAGTCGTCTACCGTGATGTGGATGGAGAAGCCTGCAATCTCATCCTTGAAGTAGATGAGGTGGGTGGAACCGTCTGGGAACTTGGCGCGGGACTCCTCGTTGAACTCGAAGCCGCGATCCTCGAACCACTTCTGCGCGGCGTCGATGTCATCCACGTGGAAGCCAATGTGGCCTTTCTCGCCACGCCCGGCGCCCTTCATGATTTCGATGTAGGTGTCAACAAAATAGGAAGGCGCAAGCTCCGTTGTGCCAAGGCCCAGAAGGGCCGCCAGTTGCTTGGTGATCTTCTCGGCCTTCTCCGGCGTGCCGCCATTAATGCCCACGTGCGCAAGGCGCAGGCCAAGGACCTTCTTGGGATCTTCGCTGGTATTCATGGAGCAGTCCCTCCCCTGTTAGATGCGAATAATGCTGCATGGCACGCTATGGACCGCACGCCACGACCCCAAGTATATGGGACTTTTGGCATATCTCGCGCGCTGAGAAATACTGAAGCACATCACCACCAAGGGATAAGGTCGCAGAAAGACACAAAAAAGACGGCACCCAAGTGGATGCCGTCTCTCAAATTCTATGGTGGGCGATGCTGGATTCGAACCAGCGACCCCATCCGTGTGAAGGATGTGCTCTACCCCTGAGCCAATCGCCCGTGCGGCTTGCTATATTACCAAAACAATCCGGTTTGGCAACCGAGAAATTCTACCTTCCCGTAATTGCCGCGCGAAGCATCAAGACGTAGGCGTCCGCACCCTCGGGCCGAAGATGTGTGCCATCGTCCCAGAAGTACTCGTCGTGCCCAGCGCTCGTCTCGTACCAGTCGATGACCTCGCAGTTGTCATACGCTGCCGCAACCTGCTTGAACAGGGCGTTGTTGATGTCCTGCAGCGCCAGGGGAACGCGGGCGGTCACAAGGTAGACGCGCTTGCCCGGGTCGACCGCATCAATCAGCGCCTTCACCTGGTCTTCGGTTGCTACACCATTGTCGCCCAGCGACCACACCACGATATCGCCATCATGCCCCGCGGCAACGTCCTGCGCATAGACATCTGGACCGTCATAGATCTGCCGTCCAACCACGGCATCGATATAGCCATTGGGGAAGATCGTGTTGAACTGGTTGACGGCACCGGCGGGCACGGAGTCTCCAATGAGGATGACCTTGGCGTCAGTGGCGCCCGTCTCTGCGTCGACGTCGTAGCTCACGTTGTTGATGGACGAGAAAGCGCCGTCAAACGCGGTACCAGCAAAGTACGTCCCCGAGTCATCGTAGCTCTCGAGGCTCTCGGCCTGCTCCGTGAGCGCAGACTCCTGGCCAGCGGCCATAGCCTGCGGAGTGTTTGCCGTCTCGGCATTGAGCGGCACCAGCATGAGCACGAGCACAGACACAAAGCCAACGCTCTCCATCACAAGGCGAGGGAGCGGTTGAGCGAGAAGCCCACGGGTGAGCCTTGAGTGCGAGACGCCCCGCTGGAAGCGCGCATCCCGACCGCCAACAAACGTGGGAATGGGCGAGAGCGGGCGTGCTGGCTCCTTCTCCAGGAACCGATATGAGAGCTCGGAGAGCATGCCGATGAGGGCAAACTCAAGCACCCACCCCCACCAGGGTAGAGGCGTGGTGTTGCTCGCGGGGTTCAAGATGATGAACAGCGGGTAGTGCCAGAGGTAGAGCGCATAGCCACGCTTGCCGGCCTCAGCCAGTACGGGGACACCAAGGATACGTCCCACAATCGTATGGTTAGGGCGAGAGATGCAACCAACGAGAAGCGCCGTGAGGATTGCCGCAATGAGAATGCCGCCCCGGTACACAAAGTGGCTGTACCCATTGAAGACAAACATCAAGACTACGATGCCGAGAAGGGAGACGAGCGCAATGACGTCGTACGCAAGGGCGGGAACGCCACGCTCACGTAGGGAGGGGACGAGTCGCTCGAGACGAAGGCCCCTTCCTCCCGTAGCTATGGCGAGCAGCGCCCCAACAAGAAGCTCGGCCGCGCGGGTGTCGGGCCCATAGTAGATGCGAGCGGTATCTGCCGTAGGGTCAAAGCGCACCCACATGGCTATCGATGAGGCGAGAATCAGCACACAGACTGCCAAGCACGCGTTGCGACGGCTTGGCAGAACGCGCAAGAGCAGAAGCACGACGAGCGGCCACACGATGTAGAACTGCATCACGACGCCCAGATACCAGAAGTGCGTGAGCGGCGAGGGAGCGCCTGCCGCAGCGAAGTACGACACCTTGCGCACAATGTAGAAGATGTTCTCGAAGAAGAGAAGAGCCGGCAGGGCATCACTTTGCACCTTGGGGAGAAGGTAGGGTGCGCGGATTGCCGAGAGGATCACGGTCACCCCGACAACTGCAAGCATCGTGGGCCACAGGCGCACCGCTCGCTTGAGGATGAGCCTGCCGTACGCGATAGAGCCCGTACGCGCAACCTCTCGCTGGACAGAGAGGGTGAAGAGGTAGCCCGTGATCACAAAGAAGACCGTGACACCAAAGAAGCCGCCAGGAATCCAGCCCGGGTTTGCGTGATAGAGAACAATGCCGAGAATAGCAATGACGCGCAGACCGTCAAGGCCGGCAACGCGCCGGGACCCAGTCCGAGATGTGGATGGCTGCGAGCCTCTCTCGGTTACGGAGCTCGCCGAGCTGCCGCGCCTGCCTGTTGCCACACTCTCCACGCTTGCCTACTCCCACACGGATGCCGCTATCGGATCAGAAACCAACGGCAACATTCTATGGCAAAGCGCACGGGACCCTAGGGTACTTTTAAGGTAAGGGGTCCTCTGCCGGGAGAATCGCCCGAGCGCGAGCGACCTATGCTCGGCTAGACCCTCTCGACGCTCTTCTTCACGGCGGCCGTGGCAATGGTGACGAGAAGCGCCAAGACAAACGCGACGGCGCCAACCACGATGGGAGCCACCTGGCCGTTGGCAAACGCAACGTCACCTGCGCAGAGCGCCCCAGTGGCAACAGTGGCGCCAGCTGAGGGCCCCATGAGTTGTGGCGCGTTAGAGGGCACGTTTGCGACCCTGGCACCTCTTGCGCCCACGAGCAGGGCAACCACCGAGGCAGCCACGACAAAGAGGTCAGTAATGTCGACGCCGAGAACCGCAAGCACGACTCCCGCAACGACGCAGACGCACCCTACGATGAGTGCAACAATGCCAGAGAGCTTGAGCCTCTTTGCTTCCGGAGACATGAGCCACCCCTCGCTAATAATGCCGCCCGCACACGCGGCGCAGTAACCAAACGGAACTTGTATACCCAATTGAATGGATCAGTTTTCTTGCCACACGGACTCATCTTGCAAAAACGCTCCCCCACCCGCAAGGGAGAGGGAGCGTGCATGTCATGGTGGGCCCAGTAGGATTCGAACCTACAACCCAGGGATTATGAGTCCCCTGCGCTAACCGTTGCGCCATGAGCCCGTACGAAAAAGGGCGACGGCAGGAGAATAGGGGGTTCGAACCCCTGACCTCGTGACTGCCAGTCACGCGCTCTCCCAACTGAGCTAATTCCCCGTGGGTTGGTGCGGGAATTACTATACCAGACGAGATTTTTGGGTCAACAACTTTTTTGAAAAAGTTGGAACCAATCCAGCGTGGCCAAACGGTCCCCTTCTTGCAAGGTATATCCGCCCCTCTCGCGGAGATTAGCTCTTTTTCTTAAACGCAAACCGCATTTCCGCAGGTCACCGATAACGATTTTAAGAGAAGGAGCTAAACCCCGAGAAGAACAGGCATTGGGATCGCCACAGTGCTGGAGATTGGATTCCTACCAGCTCACCAGGTCATCCGTGATGTCCGAGACGGTCTCGGCGCCGCACATCTCCATCGTGTCCGCAAGTTCGCCCTGCAGCTGAGCGAAAAAGTCTCTCACGCCCTGCTCTCCCCCGCCGTACATCGCAACCACAAACGGACGGCACATGAGGACCGCACTCGCCCCAAGCGCAAGCGCGCGGAAGACGTCAACGCCAGTCCTAATGCCTCCATCGACGAGAACAGCAAGGTCGTCGCCAACGGCGCGTGAGATCTCCGGGAGCACCGTTGCCGTGGCCTCCACACCATCTTGGACGCGTCCGCCGTGGTTGGAGACAACAATGCCGTCGGCACCCGCCTTGAAGGCCTTCTCGGCGCCTCGCTCGGTCATGATGCCCTTGAGAACAAAGGGCGTATCCGCCGCATGGCAGGCCTTGGCGATCTCACGCAGCTGCGAAACATCCTTGGGGCCCGCAGGCGGCTGCTGACCCTTGAGGAACGGAAGCCCCGCACCATCGATGTCCATGGCCACGGCAACGGGATGTGCCGCAAGAGCGAGCCTCAGCTTGTCTCGCACCACGTCCTTCGACCACGGCTTGATGGTACAGATGCCACAGCCGTCAAGGCCTGAAATGGCACGACAGGCTCCCTCGTGAAGCGAGGCGGCGAGGCCGTCACCCGTCCACCCCAGCGACCCTGCCCCTGCAGCTGCACGGAGCATCACGTCGTTGTAGGTCTCCATGTCGTACTTGGGGCCGTAGTGGCGGTTCACGTCACCCAGCGGGCCAACCATCACGGGCAACGAGAGCTTGCGCCCAAAGAGTGTCACGGAGGTGTCCGGCTCATACGGCTTGTGGATGGTGTCCATGTGAAGCATCACAGACTGCCAGGCCTCATAGTTGCGAACGGCCACCGTTCCCGTGCCCTTTGCACCCGGGCCGGGAATGCAGTTGCGGCAGGCCCTTCCGTCGCAGACGGGGCACGCCTTGCAGCTGCCCATCTGTCCCCGAGCGGCCTCGGCCAGCTCTGCGTAGCTCATGCGTCCCATGGAATCCCCCCATACGAATAGGGCCGCGGAGGTCCCGCGGCCCACCTCCAGCAAGTGAATGAGACAAAGGGAAACTCCCTTTGTCTCACGCGCGCTCAGAGACGACGCGTGCCGAGAGGAGCGAAGCCACTTCGTCGATGGCGACCTCGGTGCGCTCGCCGGTCGCACGGACCTTGAGCTCCACGTTGCCGTTCTTGATGGCCTTCTTGCCGCAGACCACCTGGTACGGGAAGCCCATGAGGTCCGCGTCGGCAAACTTGACGCCTGGGCGCTCCTTGCGATCGTCCACGATGACCTCGACGCCCGCGGCGAGAAGCTCCTCGGCCACGCGCGAGGCAACGGGCCACACGACGTCATCGTTCACGTCGAGAGGGACGACCTCGACCTCGTAGGGCGCAACTGCCACGGGGAACGAGATGCCGTGCTCGTCGTGGTGCTGCTCGACCACGGCCGCCAGCATGCGAGAGACGCCGATGCCGTAGCAGCCCATCTGGAAGGGCTTCTCGACGCCATCGGGGTCGGCGAAGGTGGCACCCATGGTCTCGGAGTACTTGGTGCCCAGCTGGAAGACCTGACCAACCTCAATGCCGCGGGCGGCCTTAAGGGGTGCCCCGCACTTGGGGCATATGTCGCCAGCCTTGGCGGTGATGACGTCCACCCAGCGGCCAATCGTGAAGTCACGGCCCTGCTTGGCGTGCACGTAGTGGAAGCCCGCATCATTGGCGCCGATGGCCCACCAGGAGGAGTTACGCAGTGACTCATCAGCACAGGCTCCAACGCCCTCAGGAAGGTCGATGGGGCCAATGAAGCCCTTGACGAGCCCGTACTGCACAAGCTCCTCGTCGCTCATCATGTGGTAGGCGCCAAAGGCGTGCTCGGCCTTCACGTCATTCATCTCATGGTCGCCGGGGACAAAGCACACCCACGGCTTGCCGTCGCCGTCGACAAGCGCGAGCGCCTTCCTCGTGGCGGCCTCGGGCGCCTTGAGGAACGCCGCGAGGTCGGCGATAGTCTCGCAACCAGGCGTCGAGAGCTTCTCGAGGTCTCCCTCCTCGCCCTCGATGAGGTTGATGGGGGCAGAGGCGGCCTCGGTGTCTGCCGCAAAGCCGCATTCGTCGCAGTAGACGATCTCGGCCTCGCCGGCATCCGCCAGCGCCATGAACTCGACGGAGGTGTCGCCGCCAATCTGGCCGGAGTCCGCAACCACAGGGAGCGCGCGCAGCCCCACGCGCTCACAGATGCGCGCATAGGCGCCCTTCTCGTCGTTGTAGGACTTCTGCATCCCCTCGACGTCGGCGTCGAAGGAGTAGCCGTCCTTCATGATGAACTCGCGGCCGCGCATGAGGCCAAAGCGGGGGCGCAGCTCGTCGCGGAACTTGTCCTGGATCTGATAAAGCGTCACAGGGAGCTGCTTGTAGGAGCGAAGTTCGTTGCGGACGAGGTCAGTGAAGGACTCCTCATGCGTGGGGCCAAGGGCAAACTCGCGCTCGTGGCGGTCCTTGAGGCGCATGAGCTCCGGGCCATAGGCACTCCAGCGGCCGGACTGGCGCCAGAGCTCGCCGTCGGTGAGGATGGGGACGAGCATCTCCTGCGCGCCAATGCCCTCCATCTCGTCGCGAATCACAGCCTCGATCTTCATGAGCGAGCGCCACGCAAGCGGCAGGTAACTGTAGAGACCGGAGGCAGACTTGCGAATCATTCCCGCACGGAGCAAAAGCCTATGACTAGCAAGCTCCGCCTCCGCAGGATCCTCCTTGAGCGTAGGCGCATAGAGCCCAGTCATCCTTGCATACGTTCTCACGGTGAAAGTCCTCTCCCCCGGCAAACTGGCCGGGCATCATGCGCCGAAACCGACGCTATGCAATTCTACGGCCGATTAGGCATCAAGGGCGCCGGGGAAGCGCCGCTCGATCTCGGCCATGAGTTCGTCAACGATCTTGTCAGCAGGAACCTTGCGCAGCGGCTTACCACCCTCGAAGAGCATGGCCTGCCCGTGACCGCATGCCACGCCAAGGTCTGCGTCGGAGGCCTCGCCGGGCCCGTTCACCACGCAGCCCATGACGGCAACGGTGATGGGCACCTTAACCGCAGAGAGGCGCTTGCCCACCTCCTCGGCAATAGGAATCATGTCGACTTGGCAACGCCCGCAGGTAGGACAACTCACAAGCTCGGGCGAGCGGCGGCGCATGCCAAGCGCCGAGAGGAGCTCCCAGGCAACCGCAACCTCCTCAACCGGGTCTGCGGTGAGCGAGAGGCGCATGGTGTCGCCAATGCCCTCCTCGAGAAGGATTCCCACGCCCGCGGCGTTCTTGACCGTGCCCTGGCGAAGCGTTCCTGCCTCGGTGACACCCACATGAAGCGGCACCTCGGGCAAGGCCTTCGAGAGCGCACGGTAGGTCGCAAGGGTGGTGGGCACGCTGTGAGCCTTGGCGGAGAGCACGACGTCGAGAAAGCCACGGTCACGGAAGTGCTCGACGAAGCCCTCGGCCGAGGCCACGAGTTTCTCGGGAAGCGCGAGGTCTTGCCTGGCGGCGATCTTCTCGTCGAGCGAGCCCGCATTGACGCCAATGCGAATGGGAATCCCCGCCTCGCCGCAGGCATCTATCACAGCGTCCACGCGATCCCAGGAGCCGATGTTTCCCGGGTTCACGCGCAGGGCCGCCGCACCGCGGGCGGCAGCACCCAGGGCAAGCCGGTAGTCAAAGTGGATGTCCGCGATCACGGGCAGCGGCGACTCCGCGCAGATGCGCTCGAAGCCGTCGAGCGACTCCGCGTTGGGAACTGCCACGCGGATGATCTCGCATCCGGCGTCTGCAAGGCGTCTAATTTGCGCAAGTGTGGCTGCAGCATCTGCCGTCTTGGTGGTGCACATCGACTGCACCGAGACGGGCGCACCGCCACCCACAGCGACGTTGCCAACCATGACGCGCCGTGTTAGCTCACGGGGAAGTTTCTGAGTGCTGGTATCCATGTCAGCCGCCAATCACAAAGGTCACGATGTCATTTCTCATGGCCACGACAAAGACGAAGAGAAAGAAGGCAAGCCCCACGTAGCTCACGATGGTCTGCGCGCGTGCGGAGACCTGGCGCCTGGAGATGGCCTGGATTATCTCGATGAGAATCTTGCCGCCGTCAAGCGGTGGAATCGGCAGCAGATTCATGAATCCGAGCGACATCGAGATGGCACCAATGAAGAAGGCGAGCGTGGGAACACCTGCGGAAGCCGCCTCGGAGGCCATGACCGAGATGCCCACGACGGAGCTTGACTGGTCGAGGACCTCCATGGTGTGGGTGGGCACAATGAGCTTCACGGCATACTCCGCCACCAGTCCACCGTACGCCGCGGACCCGCGAAGCGCCTGGCCAAGTGAGGGATAGTACGTGTAGGCCTGGTTGGTGATGCCAAGGTACTCCGCCGCCTGGCCATCAACCAGGTCGACGGTGGTCTCGGATGCCGAGCCGTCTCTCTCGTAGTCGAGCGTGAAGTCGGTCCCGGACTCCAGGTAGGGCTTGATTGCGGCAACAAGGTCATCGTAGGTGGAGACGGCCTCCCCTTCCACGGCCGTAATGCGGTCGCCCGCCTCGAGACCTGCCGCCTCGGCAAAGGACCCTGGGGAGACGCTGCCAATCACGGGTTCATTCGAGGCAACCTGCACGCCCATGATCATGAAGGACGCCGTGACAACTACGAGCGCCACCAGAAGGTTCACCACGGGGCCGGCAAGGAGCATCGCGCACCGGCGCCAGAAGCCGCACCCAAGGTAGGTTCGCCCGCGCTCGTGCGCGAGGAACTCGTCCGCGCTCATTTCAGGGTCCCGCGGCTCACCGTAGTTGGTGGTCCCAGCCTGGGAGAAGTCATGTCCACGGTCATACTCGGTGCGCAAGCTGGCGTCGCGCCGGAGCGTCTCGAAGCTCGCAGGCCAGTCGGACTGGCCCTCGTGCTCACCAAGTGCCGAATCGTAGTATGGCCTCACGGCTGCCCAGTCAGTAAGCGTCGCGAGAAGCCCGTAGGCCCGATCGACGTCGCAGCCCAGCTGGGCGGCCAGGTCGCTCACGGCAATCCTGCCGGCACGCTGAACGGCCATGAGAGCCGCACCGAGAAGCTCATCCGTAGAGTTCTCCATGCCGCAAATGCGCGTGTAGCCGCCAAGCAGGATGGGGGTCACGCCAATCTCGGTACCGTGGTCTCTACTCTTATGCGAGAGCTTGACCCGACAGGGCATGCCTAGAAAGAACTCGGTCACGCGGACGCCACACGCGCGGGCGGCCAGGTAGTGGCCCCCCTCGTGCACAAAGACGAGAAGCGAGAGAACGACCACGCCCCAGAAGATTGCCGATACGACCCCCGTCATGCGCGGATTTCCCTGATGACGGAGCGAGCGAGCTGCCGCGACCTGGCATCGACCTCAGCCAGCTGCGCCAGGTTGTCAACAGGCACCGCCTTCGTGGCATTCATAACAGACGAAATGACGCGCTCGATTTCGAGAAAGCCGCACTCCCCTGCCCTAAACGCCGCATTGGCGACCTCGTTGGCTGCGTTAGCGGCGCACGGCATGGTTCCGGCGATGCGACCCGCCTCTTTAATGAGGGCAAGGCACCCAAAGGTCTTCTCGTCCGCCTCACCAAACGTGACCGGTGCCTCGTGGCACCAGTCCACAGGAACCGTTGGGGCAGACCACCGCTCCGGATAGCTGAGCGCGTACTGTATGGGGATGCGCATGTCAGAGGGTCCAAGCTGGGCCTTCACCGAGCCGTCTGCAAACTCGACCATCGAGTGGATACGACTCTGACGCTGCACGAGCACATGAATGTCGTCGATGCCCACGCCAAAGAGGTGGTGAGCCTCGATGACCTCCAGCCCCTTGTTGGTAAGCGTCGCGCAGTCGATGGTGATCTTGGGACCCATGGTCCACGTGGGGTGCGCAAGGGCGTCCCCCGGCGTCACGCGAGAGAGCTGACTTCTGGTCATGCCATAGAAGGGGCCGCCCGAGCAGGTGAGCCATATGCGATTGATATCCTGGTCCCTCTCGCCAACTAGACACTGGTAGATGGCACTGTGCTCGGAGTCAACGGGAATGAGCTTCCCTGGCTTGGCAAGCGGCATGAGAAGGTCGCCGGCAACGACGATTGACTCTTTGTTGGCGTAGGAAAGAATCTTATCCGCTTTGAGCGCTGCATAGCCTGCGGCCATGCCGGCCTCGCCCACCACGGCGTTAACCACGCAGTCGACGTCGGGAAGCTCCGCGAGAGCCATGACCGCATCGGGGCCAAAGCCCAGCTCGCACCCAGAGGGAACCTCCTCGAGTGCCACGTCACCCTTGCGAGAGGCATCGGCGACGGCAAGATGGGTGGCACCAAACTCGCACGCAGCCTCAACAAGCCGTTCGCAGGAGGAGTTAACGGAAAGGGCAACCACCTTAAGACGATCGGCATGCTGACGGCATACGTCGAGCGTCTGCATCCCGATGGAGCCCGAGCACCCCAGGACCGCAACGCGAAGAACATGCGGACGTGGGGAGCGCGCTCCGGGGCGCTCAAACAAACTCATAGAATTCCCCCAAAGAAGAGTACGAAGTAGGCAGCCATGCTGCCAAAGAGCATGGAGTCAGACCTGTCGAGAAGCCCGCCGTGGCCGGGCATGAGGTTGCCAGAGTCCTTGACGCCCACACCGCGCTTGAGACGCGACTCAAAGAGGTCACCCACAACGCCAGCAATGCCTACGAGAAGCCCGCCCAAGATGGCAAGTGGCATCTCGAGGCCGGCAACGCCAAAGGCCGCCATGGCCGCCCAAATGATCACGGACGCAACGATGCCCCCGTAGAAGCCCTCCCAGCTCTTGTGCGGGGAGATGCGCGGAGCAAGCTTGTGGACGCCGAACCTCGAGCCTATGGCGTAGGCCATGGCATCGTTTGCCCAGACGGAGAGCATGACGCCAAAGGTAAGGGTCGCACCGACAAGCCCCTTGTCGACCACGCGGACAAGTACGAGGCTCGAGAAAGTGAGCGACGTGTAGAGCGGGCCAAAGACCGTGATGGCGACGTCGCCCACGTTGGCACGGGGTGTGAAAACGTACCAGGCAGCGCAGGCGGCAAGGAGCAAAAACAGGATGATGACAAGGCCCCTCAGGCCATAGCCGTACGCAGCCAGCGGAAAGAGAACCGCAGCAGCAAGCCCCACGCCCTCGTTGGGCATGCGGCCGCCCATGCGAGCGATGCGGAAGAACTCGGAGCAGCAGAGCCACCCCATAGCACTAATCATGAGCGTCGTTGCGATGGGCCCTAAATAGAGGCAGACGAGAACCACAATGGCATAGATGGCGCCCGACGTAGTACGCGTGAGGAGCCGCTCCGTCCACCCGCGGGCGCGTTGACCGGCAAGCTCACCAGCAGTACGCTGCGCCTCCTTGGCGTTGCGCCTGTTTTCGAGCTTGTCTATGTGACGGTCAATGCCAACGCTCTCGCGCTTGTCCTGCCGCCCCTCGGGGCCTTTCTCACTCAACGCTCGGTGACACCCCCAAACCGACGGTGACGGCCCTGGAATGCCTTGACGGCGCGGAGGAAGTCCCAACGCGAGAAGTCAGGCCACAGGGTGGGGGTTACGTAGAACTCAGTGTAGGCAAGCTGCCAGAGCAGGTAGTTCGAGAGGCGCATCTCGCCCGACGTACGGATGAGAAGCTCGGGGTCTGGCAGGCCGGTGGTGTACAGGCGAGAGGAGATGGCCTGCTCGTCTATGTCCTCTGGACGCAGCGTGCCAGCCGCAACCTCACCAGCAAGTTCGCGTGTGGCGCGAGCGATCTCGGCACGGGAACCATAGTTTACGGCCAGCGCAAAGACCATGCCTGTGTGGTCGGCCGTCTGGTCGAGTCCCTCACGGAAGACGTCAGCCGTCTCCTTGGGAAGGGCGTCTATGTCGCCAAAGAAGCGGAGGCGCACGTTCTCCTGGTGGAAGAGCGGAAGCTCGTTCAGAAGCGTGGTGGCGAAGAGATGCATGAGCAGGTCAACCTCATGCTGGGGTCTCTTCCAGTTCTCAGTTGAGAACGCATAGACCGAGAGAACGTCAAGTCCCAGCCGCACGCTGGTGGTAACAGCCTCACGCAAAGAGTCGACGCCTGCCACATGCCCCTCAGAGCGGTCGAGACCGCGGGCCTGCGCCCAGCGCCCGTTGCCGTCCATGATGATGGAGACGTGACGAGGGATACGGCTAAGGTCCACGTCGGCAAGGCTTATGTCTTCGGGGGGATTGGCGTAGTACTCCCCAAGTTTCTTCTCGTCTATCTGCACCTAGATCTCCATGACCTCTGCGGTCTTCTCCTTGAGCATGGCGTCGACGCGCTTGACATAATCATCGGTGAGCTTCTGGACGGCTTTCTTCTCACGGGAGACCTCGTCCTCCGAGAGCTCCTCGTCGCGGTCGAGCTTGTTGTTTGTGTCGCGACGGACGTTGCGGATGGAGACGCGAGCCTCCTCAGCAATGTCCTTGCACTCGCGGGCAAGTTCGCGACGACGCTCCTCGGTAGGCTTGGGGAACGGGAGACGGATGCTCACGCCATCATTTGAGGGCGTGATACCAAGGTCAGACGCCTCGATGGCCTTCTCGATGCTCCTGAGTGCGGTCTTGTCCCACGGCTCGATGACCATCATAGAGGCCTCGGGGACCTTCACGCCGGCAAGCTGCGTGATGGGCGTGGGCTGCCCGTAGTAGTCGACCTTGATGGGGTCGAGGATATGGGGGTTCGCACGGCCGGTGCGGACGCGGGAGAAGTTCGCCTGGAGGGCCTCCAGGCACTTGTCCATGTGCTGCTTTGCCTTGTCGGTGTACTGGCTCATGCTTGCTCCTCCTCGATGACGGTGGTTCCAACGTTCTCGCCTGTAAGCGCGCTCATGAAGACGCCGTCCTGGCCCATGTCAAAGACCATGATGGGCATCTTGTTGTCATGGCAAAGCGCCGTGGCAGTGGCGTCCATGACCTTGAGGTCGCGGGCGAGCACCTCCTTGTACGTGATGGTATCGAACTTGGTGGCCTCGGGATGGGTGACGGGATCAGCGTCGTAGATGCCGTCGACCTTGGTTGCCTTCATGAGGACCTCGGCACCGATCTCGCAGGCACGCAGGGCCGCTGCAGTGTCCGTGGTGAAGTACGGGTTGCCCGTACCGGCAGCAAAGATGACGATGCGGCCCTTCTCGAGATGCCTGATGGCGCGACGACGGATGTAGGTCTCGCAAACCTGGTGCATCTCGATGGCGCTCATGACGCGGCAGTCCATGCCGTTGCGCTCGAAGCAGTCCTGCAGCGAGAGGGCATTGATCACCGTTGCGAGCATGCCCATGTTGTCGCCCTGCGCACGGTCCATGCCAGCGGCAGCACCCTGGATGCCACGGAAGATGTTGCCACCACCAACCACAACGGCAACCTGGACGCCGTCCTCCCACACGGGCTTGATCTCCTCGGCAAGCCTCTGCGGCACCTTAGGATCGATACCAAAGGCCTGGTCGCCCATGAGGGCCTCGCCGGAAAGCTTAAGAAGAACGCGCTGGTACTTGTAGGTCGACAAGCCATCCTCCATTCGTCGGGACGTCGCGGCCGCCATATGTCACAGCCGTAACCCCACCGATTCTATCAGAGCGTCGAGGTGACGCCGCTGCGTCCTCGGCGAGTGTAAGGTCTCTGCATACGGAGGACACGGCAAAGGCCAAAACCTGTCCCCAAGACAAGAAGAAGCCCCGGCGGGCAACGTGCCAACCGGGGCAAAAATGAAGACTTCTTATGAGGCTGCGAGGGCTACTCGCCGAAGTTGAAGCGCACGAAGGTGACAACCTTGATGTCGTCGCCAAGGGACTTGGAGACCTTCTTGGCAAGGGAGGAGATGGTCTCGTTGGAGTCCTTCACAAAGACCTGCTCGGTGAGGACGTTCTCCTTGTAGAACTTCTCAAGCTTGCCAAGAGCAATCTTCTCCTGGATGGCCTCGGGCTTGCCAGACTCGGCTGCCTGAGCCTTGTAGATGCCCATCTCGTGGTCGATGACGTCCTGGGGGACATCCTCACGCACGGCGGAAACAGGGTTGCTGGCAACGACCTGCATGGCCACGTCGTGAGCGAAGGTCTTGAACTCGTCGGCAGCTGCGGTCTCGGGCTTGGAGAAGGAGAAGCTCACCATGTCGGCGTGCTTGCCGTCGTGGTGGATGTAGCAGCCGATGGCACCGTTCTCAGCGGTGAGACGGGCGAAGCGGTTGATCTTCATGTTCTCGCCGATGACGTGGATCATCTCGGTGAGCTCGGACTCCACGGTTCCCTCGCCCATGGCGCAGGTCTTGAGGGCGTCGACGTCAGCGGGGTCGTTCTTGGCGACGACCTCGGCCACAGCGTGCGCGAAGTCCTTGAACTTGCCGTTGGTGCCAACGAAGTCGGTCTCGCAGGTGAGCTCGACCATGGCAGCGAGCTTGGCATCGTCAGAGACGTAGATGGCGATGGTGCCCTCGTTGGTCTCGCGGCCAGCGCGCTTGACGGCCTTGGCAAGGCCCATCTTGCGGAGGACGTCGACGGCCTTGTCAAGGTCGCCATCGGCCTCGACGAGGGCCTTCTTGCACTCCATCATAGGGGAATCGGTCATCTCTCGGAGCTGCTTGACAAGAGCGGCGGAAATCTTTGCCATGTGAACCTCCTAAAGGGGTTGGTTGGTGTGAGAGAAAACGAGGGCTACTCAGCCGCGGGAGCCTCGGCGGCAGGAGCGGCGGCCTCCTCGGTTGCGACGGGGGCAGAGGCCTCGCCGGTCTGCATCTCCTCGGCGGTCACCTGGGTCTCGCCGGTGCCAGCAAGGACAGCGTCGGCAGCAAGCTCGCACATAAGCGAGACGGAGCGGATGGCGTCGTCGTTGGCGGGCACGCCGTAGTCGATGACGTCAGGGTCGGAGTTGGTGTCGAGCAGACCAACGACGGGGATGTGAAGGCGGTTGGCCTCGCGGACGGCGATCTCCTCGCGCTTGGTGTCGACAACGAAGATGGCCTGCGGCAGGGCGGTCATGTCACGGACGCCGCCGAGGTTCTTCTGCAGCTTGTCAAGCTCCTTGGTAAGCAGAGCCTGCTCCTTCTTGGGCAGCGCGTTCATGCGGCCGTCCTCGACCATGGCCTCAAGCTCCTCCATGCGGGCGATGCGGGAGCGCATGGTCACGAAGTTGGTGAGCATGCCGCCCAGCCAACGCTGGTTGATGTAGGGCATGTTGGCGCGCTCGGCCTGCGTCTGGATGGGCTCCTGGGCCTGCTTCTTGGTACCCACGAAGAGGACCTTGCCGCCCTTGGCAGCGGTCTCACGCAGGAAGGTGTAGGCCTTATCGGCGTCGACGAGGGTCTGCTTGAGGTCGAGGATGTAGATGCCGTTGCGCTCGCCAAAGATGTAAGGCTTCATCTTGGGGTTCCAGCGGCGGGTCTGGTGACCGTAGTGGCAGCCTGCGTCGAGAAGGGTCTGGATAGTAACCTTAGCAGCCATGTTTGACCTCCATTGGTTGGTCCTCCGCGCGATGTCATTCCCGAAGTACCACCCCTGGCCTGGCTTAGAGCCTGGGGCACCATGGCCTTTGAGTCGTCGCGCGTGTGTGATGTTGCCGCCTGGTAGCGACACGCTGGGCATCTGCACAGCGATTGAAGAGTATAGCAGGTAAAAGTCGACGCGGGCAAGCAGCATGTAAGACCCGCCCGCGTTCACCGTTTCACCTTGATTTTTCGACTTCGTCTCCCTACTGCGCCCTTGGGTGCGCCTGGCGCGCCGCGTCCTTGAGCCGCTCGATCGAGAGGTGCGTGTAGACTTGGGTGGTAGAGAGACTCTCGTGGCCAAGAAGCTCCTGAACGCTCCGGAGGTCGGCCCCGCCGGAGACGAGCTCGGTGGCGTAGGTATGCCGCATGGCGTGAGGTGTGAGCGTTGGATCAAGCCGCGCGAGACGAACGTGAGTCTCGAAAACGGTTCGCAGGGCATCGGCGCTCATGCGCCTGCCTCGGGTTGAGAGGAAGAGCGCTCCATTCGGACCCTCTAAATTCTCTCCCTTGGCGGCGGAGGCCAGCAAAGGGCGCGCCTCGTCGAGATAACGCCTCACCCATTCGAGCGCCACCTCGTAGAGGGGAACGATCCGCTCCTTCGAGCCCTTGCCAAAGAGCGTAACCTGGCACCTGCCAAAGTCCACCGACTCCACGTCGAGGCGCGAAACCTCGGAGATGCGGGCACCGGAGGCGTAGAGCAGCTCCAGGAACGCACGGTCCCTCATGCCCGTGGCCTCGTTCGTATGGCACGTTGCCAGAAGCCTCTGCACGTCCTCGTCAGACATGGTCTTGGGGAGGCGCCGGGCACCCTTGGGCGTGGCGAGCGCGGCCGCGGGGTCCACCGAGCAGATTCCTTCCCGGAGCATCCACCCATAGAAGTCGCGAACCGCAGAGAGGCGCCTGTCAACCGTACGGACCGTGTAGCCCGCGCGATTGAGGTCGGCGAGAAACCCGCGCAGGTCTCGGTGAGTCGCATGGAGGGGTTCCACGTGAGAGCGCTCTGCCCACGAGGCAAAGGACGCCAGATCTGCCCGATACGCCTTCACGGTGTTCTCGGAGAGGCCACGGACCTGCCCTAGATACGCGAGGAAGGCACGCCGCTCCTCGGGCAGCACGCTTGCCCCAAGGGGAGCAGGATTTTCTGGCTCCGCCGGGGTCTTGGCTGCACGGGCACTGTCACGCTTGGGGCTCATGATGCGATACCCTGCCCAGCAGCAGGAAAGAGGTCCCGTCTCTCCTCCACAAACGCCGCCATGTCGGTGCGTGCGCGCTCGGCCATGCGACGACGGCGGTCGTCCTTTCGCCTTGGTGCATCCTCCAGAGGCGGGACCAGCCCAAAGTTCACGTGCATCGGCTGGTATCCCACGGTCGCCGGATTTGTGGCATACGCAATGAGCGAACCCAACGCGCCAGTCTGGGGTAGCACCGGATAGGGCAGCCCAGAGAGCTCCGCGTACGTGTTGAGCGCAGCGAGAAGGCCCGACGCTATGGCCTCGACATAACCCTCCGTCCCCGTGATCTGCCCCGCAAGCCGCGTTTGGGAGCCGGGGATGGCAAAGGTTGCGTCGAGGGCGTGCGGCGAGTCAACAAACGAGTTGCGGTGCATGACGCCATAGCGGAGAAACTCCGCCTGAGCGAGACCCGGGATCATCCTAAAGACACGCCGCTGCTCGGGCCAGGTGAGGTTGGTCTGGAAGCCCACGAGGTTATAGGCAGTGCGCTGGGCGTTCTCGGCTCGGAGCTGTACCGCAGCCCAGGGACGACGGCCAGTCCTTGGGTCGGTAAGGCCCACGGGCTTGAGCGCGCCAAAGCGGATGGAGTCGTGCCCCGTGCGGGCAACCTCCTCTATGGGCTGACATGCACAGAAGAGGTCTTTCTGCTCGAACTCGCGCGAGATGACGCGCTCGGCGGAGAGCAGCGCATCCATAAAGGCGTCGTACTCGTCTCGCTCCATGGGGCAGTTGAGGTAGTCGCCGGCGCCCCCCTCCTCGTAGCGAGACTGCGAGAACGCAATGGAGCGGTCGATGCTCTCCGCTGAGACAATGGGGGCGGCAGCATCGAAGAACGACATCGACCCCTCCCCCACTGCCTGCGAAACCGCCTCGAAGAGCGCGTCCGAGCAAAGCGGGCCGGCAGCGATGACCGAGGGTCCCTCGGGTATCCGCGTGACCTCCTCCCTCACGACCTCAATGAGCGGGTGCGACGTTATGGCATTGGTCACGGTGCCCGAGAACTTCTCCCGATCGACTGCCAGGGCTCCTCCCGCAGGCACGGAGCAGTCCTGGGCGATGGGCAGAAGATGACACCCCATTACCCCAAGCTCCCACTTGAGGACGCCAGCCGCAGTCTCCGGCTTGGTTGACTTGAGCGAGTTGGAGCACACGAGCTCCGCGAAGCGGTCGGTATGGTGTGCGGGTGACATCCGGACGGGACGTTGCTCGTGAAGTCGGACCCTCACGCCCCTGTCCGCAAGCTGCAGCGCGCACTCGCTTCCCGCAAGTCCCGCCCCCACCACGTCAACTGTCTTCTGCATGCTCCTCCTTCTCTCCAGCCGGTGACGCCTTGGCCCCAGCCAGACCATTGTGCGACAAATAGAACGCGCTCGTGGGCGCGTATCGCCCGTCCGGAAGCTTGGTTACCACTCCTGCCGCCTCATAGTCGGAAAGTGCACTCAGGACGGTGATGATGTTCTCGCCCAGACGGGCAGCGAGGTCATCTGCCCGCGAAGGCGATGCCACGAGAGCAGAGAGCACCCGGCCAAGATCCTCGCGACGCCCTGGGGCGTCGGAGAAGCGAAGGCGACCATAGTCCAGGGATATGGCCGCCTCAAGCGAAGCCTCGTCGCAGATGACCCGCGCCCCCTCCGAGATGAGCCAGTTGGTTCCCGCCGAGAGAGGCGAGAAGATAGAGCCCGGAATGCCATAGACCTTGCGCCCAAGCTCCACGGCCACGTCCGCCGTGCTCATGGTACCCGAACGCATGCCCGCCTCCGTGACGAAGAGACAGGTGGAGAGAGCGGCGATGATGGCATTCCTCTTGGGAAAGGCATATCGCCTTGGTGGTGACCCCCACCTCTCGAGCGATATCACGGCACCGCCCGTCGCCACCGCACCGGCATAGACATCTGCCGAGCTTGCGGGATAGACCATGTCGGCACCACATCCGGAGACGACAACCGTCTTGCCCCCTGCCTCGAGAGCGGCGCGCCCTGCGGCGCAGTCGCACCCCATGGCGCCACCAGAGACCACCACGATGCCGCTCTCGGCGGCAACTCTCCCCGCCATCTCCGCCACGGCAATCCCATAGGGTGTCGCCCTTCTCGCACCAATGACCGATAGGCATGGCCCCTGGAGCACCTTGGGGTCTCCCCTCCCATAGAGCGTCTCGGGCACAGGTTCAAGGTCATGCAGGGATTGAGGGAACTCCTCATCATCCGGACTTAGCTCCCAACACTTACCCTCACGCAAGGCATCAAAGCTCATAGCTGCCTCCTCGACCGGTACTGCAAGGCCTCTCCTACGTCATCGCGCGAGACTAGCTCGTGACCTCCCATATCGGCGATGGTCCGCGCCACGCGCCCCACACGCGCTATGGCCCGCCCTCCCAAGGCAAGCCTCTCGGCAGAGTCCTCGAAGAAGGAGCGGGCACTTGGCTCGAAGCCTAGCCTCGCGACACCGCGCACCCCACTGCCAAGTCGCGCCTCATCGCGTGCCTCGCGCCAAGCCGAGAACTCTCGGGCGGCCATGACCTGGTCGAGCATCTCGGCAGAGCCTGCCCCCTCCGAGCCGCGGATCACATCGGTCGATGCCGGCCGGTGGACATCGACGACCACATCGATGCGATCCATGAGCGGTCCACCAATGCGGCCCTGGTAAGCAGCCACACGAGCGGGCGCGCACGTGCATTCGTGGGCATCGTCGCCAAGATGCCCGCAAGGGCAGGGATTTGCTGCAGCCACGAGCTGGAAGTCACAGGGAAAGACGTACACTCCGTCGACTCGCACGATTCTGACCTCGTGGTCCTCGAGCGGCTGCCGCAGCGACTGCAGCGCATTTGTCGCGAACTCCGGCAACTCGTCCAGGAAGAGCACGCCTCCATGCGCTAGCGAGACCTCCCCGGGCATGACCGGCCTGCCTCCCCCAACAAGACCACCAACAGAGATTGAGTGATGGGGTGCCCTGAAGGGACGTTCTCCGCGCTCAAGGGGATCTATTGGCTGCCCCGCAACGGAATGGATGAGCAACGCCTCGGACTTCTCGGCATCGGCAAGCGGAGGCAGTATGGTGGGCATCCTGCGTGCAAGCATGGTCTTGCCGGAGCCCGGTGGCCCCACCATGAGCATGCCGTGGCGTCCTGCTGCAGCGATGACCATCGCACGTTTGGGAATGTCCTGGTCCACTACGTCGGAGAAGTCGAGACCGCAGGTTCCGTCATCAGCGTCCGTACCATCGCCACACGGCCCCGTGGCCAGCAGGGGCAAGTCTCCCACCCCGGTCTTCAGCCTTGAGATGGCCGAGATACCATACGCGCCGGTAGAGAGCGCAAGCGGCAGCCTCGTCTGGTCGGAGCAGGCAAGCGAGAGCCCCTCCCGCTCGGCGAGAGCCGCATAGGCAACGGCACCGCGTGGAGGGCACACGCTCCCATCAAGGGCAAGCTCGCCAACAAAGAGCAGCTTGGAAAGGCTCTCGTGCGGAATCTGGCCCGTGGCGGCAAGCACGGCCACGGCAATGGGAAGGTCGAAGGCGGTGCCTGTCTTGCGAATCTCCGCAGGCGCAAGGTTCACCGTCACGTGAAGCCTGGGTATCTTGTAGCCGCACGCCTTCATGGCGCAGCGCACCCTCGATCGAGCCTCGAGCACCGAGGTATCTGGCATGCCCACGATGGAGAGACCTGGGATTCCCCCAGAGACGCTCACCTCGACCGTCACGGGGACCGCCTCCACTCCCCTAAGCGTTGCCGTGGGGATGCGAACATCCGGGCTGCCCATCAGTCATCCCAGCTAAAGGCGCAGACAAGATGACGAAGCTTTGCATGGCCATAGCCCACCACGTTAACGGCCACCACGTCAAAGCGAACCGAGTCGACATTGGTGTGCTCTACCAGGTAGAGAAGGCCAAGCAACCGGTAGCGCTCCTGTTTCTTGGGATCGACGGCGATCTCGGGCATGTATTCTGCCTCGTCACCAAGGGCAAGCCTCGTCTTCACCTCAACAAGCACCACGCTGTGACGCATCTCTTCGTCCGGCTCGTCCTCGGTGGCAACGATGTCCACCTCGCCCGCCCGGCATCTCCAGTTCATGTCAAGGATGCGATAGCCGTTATCTGCAAGGTAGTTGGCCGCAAGGCGCTCGCCCTCGGCACCAAGCTCCTTTGTGGTGTACTCGTCCAAAGGCTTACGATCCACGCCGGGACCATCGGGACCGTATCCTAACCCCTCGTCCTCGTCGAAGTCGACACACCGGGACTCCCCGGGGACGCCAAACCCCATGCCATACCCGTCAAACTCATGACCAAGGTGTCCAAAGCAGAACTCGCTGTGCGAACGGCCGCCCCCAGAGGCCCAGTCGGAACCACCGCGTAACCCAAATGTCGTCTCACTCATAGCGCTCTCCTTTCTCGTGACTAAACGGGAGAGCGATGATGTCACCAGGGGCTTGCACGACGCCGACAAAACGCGAGCACCTGGCTGCCAGGTAGCCGACAGTTCAAAAGGCATAGAAAGAAATTGGCAGCTCTGGATCTGCAAGCACCCAGAGCCGCTGGAGTCTTTCAAAACCAAAACTGTGTGACGAGAATTCTCGCAAGCCAAACGGGGCAGCGATAACGCGAGAAAAACTAGAAGAGCGGCGGGGTCTCGAGGAAGTTTCCGCAGAAGGATACGCGATGTATAGGCGAAAGGCCGTGCTCGCGTATGGCAGCAATGTGCTCCGGGGAGCCGTAGCCTTTGCATTCCGCTAGGTGATACTCCGGGTACTCCTCGGCCAGCGACACCATGAGCGCATCCCTCGTCACCTTGGCAACAATGGAGGCGGCGGCGATGCACGAGACGCGCGCATCGCCCTTGACGAGTGTGACCTCCTTGGGGCTCACGTGCACGGGATTCCCGTCGATGAGGACGGCATCCGCATCGACTCCGGCATCGTCGATGGCACGCTTCATAGCCATGCGAAGGGCCACACCCATCCCAACGGCATCGATGGATGCGGGCTCCACGTGGGCGATGCCCACCGCAAGGGCAACGTCTGCGATGCGCGCGGCGAGGACCTCGCGCTGAGCCGGCGTGAGCTGCTTTGAGTCGTTGATGCCCCAGACGATGGGCTCATCGGGGAGCGCCACCGCGGCCACGGTGAGCGGGCCGGCAAGCGCGCCGCGGCCCACCTCATCGACGCCAAGTACTAGGCCGGGTCCACCAAGCTCTCTGGCCTTGGCATACATCCCCAGCACGCGCTCACGTTCGCCCCGCT
The DNA here is from genome assembly GCA_902773995.1 of uncultured Coriobacteriaceae bacterium. Taxonomy (GTDB): domain Bacteria; phylum Actinomycetota; class Coriobacteriia; order Coriobacteriales; family Atopobiaceae; genus Tractidigestivibacter. The sequence goes on from CACYGL010000001.1 coordinate 177,707, forward strand.
CGCGCGCCAAGCGCCTTTTGGCCACCTCGCGCGCATGCTGCACCTGCTTACGGGGGTCGTCTGCATAGCGCTTCTCAAGGCGAGCGAACTCATCCTCGTTGGCACAGGCGAAGAGCGCCGCCACTTCGTGGGCTGTTGCCGAAGACCGTGCCAATAGACTCCCCCCAAACTGGCATCCGACATACTGGTGAACGGACGCGTCGCAAGTACATAGAGAAGAGGGGCCACCCAAACGGGCAGCCCCTCCATACAAAACGATACGATGCTCTAGCGCTTCTCGGGAATGCGAGCGGCCTTGCCCACGCGATCGCGGAGGTAGTAGAGCTTCGCACGACGGACATCACCATGGCGAACAACCTCGAGCTTGGCAATCTTGGGGCTGTGCAGGGGAAACGTACGCTCCACGCCAACGCCAAAGCTGATCTTGCGGACGGTGAAGGTCTCACGGGAACCAGCACCGCTCATGCGGATGACGTCGCCCTGGAAGACCTGCTCACGAGAGCGGTCACCCTCGATGATGCGGTAGTGGACCTTGACGTTGTCGCCAACCAGGACCGCGGGGATGTCCTCACGAATCTGCTGACGCTCGATGGCGCGAATGTAATCCATGCTATTCCTCATCTCTAGACTAGAGGTGCCGACGCACGTGCGAACGACACATAGGCTTACACACAAGCGAGAATTATAGAGCACCGCGGGCAACCGGACAAGAACTACATAACTTGATGAATGAATCCACGCACCAGCCGCAATGTCTACAGACAGAAGCCGGCAACCACGCCGGAAGCTGTGTTCGCCTGGCCCACCGAGGACGGAAAACCCGTCTCGCTTGCCCGGAAGAAGTACGCACTGGAGCTTGTGTCGGCGTAGTTCAGCGGATACGCGGAACGGTACCACCACGGACGAGAGGAGCCGCGGTATATGAGCGCCAGTGCGTCCGACTGCCCACCGGTCTCCCCCGTGACGCCAGCTGCCGAGAAGTACGCGTACTGCGTCCCCTCGGCGTTGAGCACAGCGTCCAGGCCAGCGGTATAAGAGATCTCGGTGGCAAACTCATCCTCAAACCACGTGATGTTGCCGCATACCTCGACGGCCGAGAAGGCCCACAGGGCATCTGCCGTCTGGGTGACGGATGCAACATCCGAGGTAACCCCCACGTTGTTGGTAGCCTTGGAAACGCTCACAATAAGGGAGGCAAGGTCATCCGGAAGGAGCGCCATGCCGTCACCCGCAAGCCACGCCCTGAGCGAGGAGGACTCCCAACCGCCCTGGTTGGTGTTGGAGGCTTCCATGGGCTGCTCGGAGAGCATCGACACCATGAGCGTCATGCCCGCAACGCCAGAGCCGTCGGCACGCTGGTCGTGCCTGAACCCCACAATGCGCGCATACGCCAAGGTGTTATCGTCGAGAACCACCTCACGCGTCTCGTTGACAGGCACCCCCGAGGCATCTGCCAAGTTGTACTCTTGCGCAATTGCCAGGCCCTCGTCATCTGTGGCAGCAGCAGCGATCCTGGCGGAAATCTGTGAGAGCTCGTCCCAGCTGTAGTCGGAGAAGGCCTTGGGCTCAAGCGTCTGCGCAGCCTCAGCACCCTGGCCCTCGGTCTCTTGGCCGGTCTGCTGGGCAGGCTCGCCCGCAAGGCCGGGAGCCACGCTCTCTACCAGCGGACGCAGCTGGCCCGTCATGGCAAGCGCGAGCACCCCCACGGCAAGCGCGACAAACACGCAGGCAACGACGAGCAGCCCACGCCCTGTGCTCCCGCTGTCTCTGCGGCTGTGCTTTGGAGCCATGCATCCTCCCCGGTTGTATTGCCAGACGTCTAGAGCCTACCAAAGATACGTGTGCATGGCATGCCGCCCTCACCTGCCGTGGGACATGACGCCCTTCCACGAGCGAGGAACGGTGAGGTCCTCGAAGACCCTCACGGCATAGCGGTCCGTCATGCCCGAGACGTAGTCCGCAACCTGTACGTCCGGGTGGTTCGAGTCGTGCTTGAGGTACTCCTCGGGCACCTCGTCCATGTGGGTCACCAGGTGGTCAAAGAGAAGCTCGATCATGCGCGTGGCCTTGGGCTCCTCCTCCTTGGCATCACCCTTGGTGTAGAGCGACTCAAAGAGGAACGAGCGAAGCTCCATCATCGCGTCCCAGACGTCTTCGGACATGCGGATGTCGCCAGCCGCTGCGCTTCCCGCGCAGATGTCACGGACCATGACGTCAATGCGTTCCGAGGAGCTGCCGCCGAGGAGCTCGCGAGGACGCTGCGGAAGGTCATCCTCGGTGAGAAGGCCCGCACGCTCGGCATCGTCGATGTCGTGGCACACGTAGGCAATGCGGTCCGCGCAGGCAACAACCCTGCCCTCAAGCGTCTGCGCGCGTTGCGAGCCGGTGTGGCAGAGGATGCCGTCGCGCACCTCCCAGGTGAGGTTAAGGCCCCGCCCGTCCTTCTCCAGGCACTCCACCAGCCTCACGCTCTGTCTGTTGTGTCGGAAGATGTAGCGGCCCTCGTCGGAGTCTGGATCGATACCGCGATAACGAGCCATGGCACGCGAGAGAGCGCGTTCCCCGCAGTGTCCAAAGGGCGTGTGGCCAAGATCGTGGCCCAGTGCGATAGCCTCGGTAAGGTCCTCGTTGAGTCCAAGCGCACGAGAGATGCTCCGGGCAATCTGCGCGACTTCAAGCGTGTGAGTGAGCCGCGTGCGGTAGTGGTCGCCCTCTGGGGCAAGGAAGACCTGCGTCTTGTTGGCCAGGCGCCTGAAGCTCTTGCAGTGGAGGATGCGGTCGCGGTCACGCTGATAGCAAGGCCTTAGATAGTCTTCCTCCTCGGGCACGTCCCGGCCCTTAGACTGCGAGCTCTTTGCCGCCTGCGCAGAGAGGAGCTCCTCCTCGCGAGCAATCTGATCCTCCCTGTCGTGAACCCTCATGGGCGCCTCCAACATGCCGGATGCTCTGATAAAGAACAGGGGGAGAGGCGCCAGGCCCCTCCCCCTCTGTGTGCTAGACGTGCATCAACGCCAGGTTACTAGGCGACCTTGGCAGGACCGCCGTTGGAGTTGATCTTGGCCTGCGCTGCCGCAAGGCGAGCGATGGGCACGCGGTACGGCGAGCAGGACACGTAGTCGAGGCCGAGGTCATAGTAGACCTGGATGGACTCGGGGTCGCCACCAGTCTCGCCGCAGACGCCGCAGACGATGTCCGGGTTGGCCTTGTGGCCACCCTCGACGCCCATCTGGACGAGCTTGGCGACGCCGGGGTCGACGGTCGCGAAGGGGTTCCGCTTGACGATCTTCTTGTCGAGGTAGAGCGGCATGAACGCGGACTCGACGTCGTCGCGGGAGAACCCGAGGCAGGTCTGGGTGAGGTCGTTGGTGCCAAAGGAGAAGAAGTCGGCGTGCTTGCCGATCTCGTCGGCGGTGATGGCAGCGCGGGGAAGCTCAATCATGGTGCCGATGGGAATCTCGAGCTTGACGCCCGTCTCCTCCTCGACCTCCTTCAGGGTCTTCTCGACGCCGGCGCGGACGAGCTCAATCTCGGACTCGAAGGCAACGAGCGGGATCATGATCTCGGGCTTGGGGTCGAAGCCCTCCTTCTTGAGCTCGGCAGCGGCGCCCGCGATGGCGCGGACCTGCATGACGTTGAGCTCGGGGTAGACGATGCCCAGGCGGCAGCCGCGAAGGCCGAGCATGGGGTTGGCCTCCTGGAAGGAGTCGAGCTTGGCGAGCAGGGCGCGCTTCTCAGTGCAGTCCTTGCCGGCGCACTCCTCCTTGGTGATCTCGACCTCAAGGTCGCGCGGGTTGTCGAGGAACTCGTGCAAAGGGGGATCGAGCAGGCGCACGATGACGGTCTTGCCGTCCATGGCCTTGAACATGCCAAGGAAGTCACCCTTCTGGGCCTCGCCCAGCTTCTTGAGGGACTCCTGCTTCACATCGTCGGACTCGGCGAGGATGAAGTTCTGGATGAGCTGCTTGCGCTCGCCAAGGAACATGTGCTCGGTGCGGTCCAGGCCAATGCCCTCGGCGCCGTTGTCAGCGGAGAGCTGCGCGTCGGCGGGGTTGTCGGCGTTGGCGCGGACGCCAATCACGCGGCCACGGGCGGGATCCTTGCGGACCTCGTCTGCCCAGTCGAGGATGGTCTCGAGGTCGCCGCCGAGCTGCGGACGAACCAGGGGCACCTCGCCCAGGATGACGTCACCCGTGGTGCCGTCGATGGAGATGATGTCGCCCTCGTGAAGGACAACGTCGGTGCCAGCAACCTTGCACTCCTTGTTAGGAGCGTCGATGTGGAGAGCCTCTACGCCGCAGACGCAGGGGGCGCCCATGCCACGGGCGATGACGGCCGCGTGGGACGTCTTGCCGCCGTGAGAGGTGAGGATGCCCTCGGCAGCAACCATGCCCTTGAGGTCGTCGGGCGTGGTCTCCCAGCGCACGAGGATGGAGGGCTTGCCAGCCTCCTTGAAGGCCTCGGCGTCAGCGGACGAGAACACCACGGCACCGGTAGCAGCGCCGGGGGAGGCGTTCAGGCCCTTGGCGAGGACCTCGTACTTGGCCTTGGGGTCAAACTGCGGGTGCAGGAGCTGGTCGAGCTGCTCGGGGGCAACGCGCATGACCGCGGTCTCCCTGGAGATGCGACCCTCCTCGTACATCTGGATGGCAACCTTGAGCGCGGAGAGGGCGGTACGCTTGCCCACGCGGGTCTGGAGCATCCAGAGCTTGCCCTCCTGGATGGTGAACTCGAGGTCCATCATGTCAGCGTAGTGGTCCTCGAGGATCTCGAAGACGTGGTAGAGCTCCTTGCCAGCCTCCTCGAGACCCGGGGTCTTGGGCAGGTCGGAGATGGGCTCGGTGTTGCGGATGCCGGCCACGACGTCCTCGCCCTGGGCGTTGACCAGGAAGTCGCCGTAGCGCTCGTTGGTGCCGTCGGCGGGGTTGCGCGTGAACGCGACGCCGGTTGCCGAGGTGTCACCCATGTTACCGAAGACCATGCACTGGACGTTGACGGCAGTGCCCAGGTCATCGGGGATCTTGTTCTGCTTGCGGTACAGGATGGCGCGCGGTGTGTTCCAGGATCCGAAGACCGCCTGCTCGGCAAGACGCAGCTGGAGGTACGGGTCGTGCGGGAACACGGGCTTGCCGTCGACGACAACCTCGGGGTACTTCTCGGGGTCGACGTTGTCGGAGAAGATCTGCTTGAAGGTGGCGACGAGGTCCTTGAGGTCGTCAGCGTTGAGCTCGGTGTCAAGCTTCACGCCGCGCTCGGCCTTCTTGGCGTTGATGGCATCCTCGAAGAGCTGGCCATCGACGCCCATGACGACGTCCGAGAACATCTGGACGAAGCGGCGGTAGGAGTCGTAGCCAAAGCGGGGATTGCCGGTCTTCTTGATGAGGCCCTGAACGGAGTCATCGTTGAGGCCGAGGTTAAGGACGGTGTCCATCATGCCAGGCATGGAGAAGGGGGCGCCGGAGCGGACGGAGACGAGTAGCGGGTCGTCCTTGTCGCCGAGCTTCTTGCCCATGCGCTTCTCGAGGTCCTTACGGTAGACGTCGATCTCGTCAAGAACGCCGTCGGGCCAGACGTTACCAGCGGACGAGTAAGCGACGCAGGTCTGGCAGGTGATGGAGAATCCCGGAGGAACGGGAAGGCCGATGTTGGCCATCTCCGCCAGGTTGGCGCCCTTGCCGCCGGTGATCCACTTCGCCTCGTCGACGGTAGCGCCGGCAACCTCAGACATTTCACTCCCCTGTTCGAACAACCTGACACGCCTTGCGGCGCGCACTCACATCGCGGCGCCAGGTTCAAGGCACCGCAACGCCCAATTCTAGACAGACCCATTTTTGGGAGATGCCAAAATCAAGCGGTAACCGGTAGACGGAAAAATAAGCCGGCGAACGTAACAAAATTGGGGCCAGACGTGAGTCTGGCCCCCTGAACGGACAAAAGACTTGAACCTATGAACTACTCGTTCGAAGCCGGGTGCTCCGAGAAGGTGGCGCCAATGGCGTGGCTCGGCTCCTCGCCGGTGAGCGTGGAGATGACCGTCACGGCAGGCCCGAGCAGGTCGATGGAGGGGATGCCCCTCCTGTCAAGCTCGCGGCGAATCTCGCGGCGGAGCTGCCCGTTGGCAAACGTGTGGAAGACGGCACTTGGCCTCTCCGGGTCGAAGTTCTTGTCGAAGTAGTCTCTTACCTGCTCGACGCTCTCGACGCCAGACACGCGGATGATCTCGACGGAGCCATCGCCAAACTGCGCAGCGGCAGCCTCCACAACGGCCTTTGCGGTCTCGCCGCGCGCGTCAGAAAGCACGTAGATGGCAGGGACAACGTGGCCGAAGACATCATCGTCCAGATCAAGTTTCCTCATAGTCGATCCTCCCAAGTGACCCAATCGTGCGGGGACGTTGCAGCAAGTGTAACCGCTCTTACCCTACTTTCGCTTCGAAAGTGCGCCAATATCGGCGACGTCACCAAAGACGCCAGCGAAACGGTTGAGAAGGCGCAGTCTGTTGTCCCTCACGGCCGGATCGGGGTCCATGACAAGAACGTCGGTGAAGAAGCGGTCGATGGGGCCACGGAGACCAGCGAGGGCCTCGCAGGCGGCGTCGAAGTCACCAGTGGCCAGGGCAGCCGAGACGGCCTTCTCGCCCTCCTCGCACGCGGCAAGAAGGGCCTTCTCCGCATCCCCAAGGACGCTCGCGTCGACCTCAGTGCCGAGAGACGCGTTGGCAAGGTGGGCGGCGCGGGCATAGGCCGTGGCAAGGTCCTCGAAGAGCTCCGGGCTCTCGGAGCGAGCGCGGTCGAGGGCAGCGGCGCGGCGGACGAACTCCTCCGGGTCGATGACGCCGACGGCTCCCACTGCCTCGATGGCGTCGGGCGCAATGCCCTCGTCCTTGGCGATGGCAGCAAGGCGGCCCTGGAAGAAGGCGGCCACGGAAGAGGCAACCGCCTGGGCGTCAAACTCGATGCCCTGCTCGGCGTAGGACGCAAGCGCAAGCTCGATGAGCGGGCGCAGGTGCACGGCAGGAAGCGTACGCAGCATGGCAATCACGCCAATGGCGGCGCGGCGGACGGCAAAGGGGTCCGAGGAGCCGGTGGGCGGCTCGTCGATGGCAAAGATGCCGCATACGGTGTCAAGCTTGTCCGCTATGGCAACGCACTTGCCCACGATGCCAGAGGGGAGCTCGTCACCGGCAAAGCGCGGACGGTAGTGCTCGCGGATGGCGTCGCAGACCTCCTGGGGCTCGCCGGCTGCCTTGGCGTAGTAGCCGCCCATGACGCCCTGCTGGTTGGTGAACTCGACCACTGCCTGGCTCACGAGGTCTGCCTTGGCGAGGTGTGCCGCGCGCTTGGCAAGACCGCAGGTGCGCTCATTGGCGCCGGCCGCCTTTGCCACGGCCTCGGCGAGCACCTCCATCCGCGTGACCTTCTGGCGGACGGTGCCAAGCTTCTCCTGAAAGACAACGGTGCCCAGGCGCTCAACGAACTCGTCCATGGGGACCTTCAGGTCCTCCTCGTAGAAGAACTTGGCGTCATCGAGACGGGCACGCACGACGCGCTCGTTGCCATCGACCACAGTTGCGGAGACCTTGGGGTCTGCGTTGGAGACCACAACGAACTCGCGCGTGAGGTTGCCCTCGGCGTCATAGACGGGGAAGTAGCGCTGGTTGGAGAGCATGGACTCGCAGATGATCTCGTGCGGGACCTTGAGGAACTCCTCGTCGAAGGTGCCAACCAGGACCGTGGGCCACTCGCAGAGGTTCACGACCTCGTCAAGCGTGCGCTTGGGGGTGTCCACTCGGCAACCGGGACGCTCTGCCTCGGCCTGATGAATGCCCTCAAGGATTGCGGCACGGCGCTCGTCCTCGAGCAGCACGCCGTTCTCGCGCAGCACGTCGGCATAGGCGGCAGGGCTCTTGACCGCGTGGTCGCCAGCGCCAAGCACGCGGTGCCCGCGCGTGGTGCCAGCGCTCGTGACGTCGGCGTAGCTCACGGGCACAACGTCAGACCCGAGAAGGGCGCAAATCCAGCGGATGGGGCGCACGAAGGTCTGGTGCTCGGAGCCCCAGCGCTGGCTCCTGTAGTTGGGCCACTCGATGGAGCCGATGACCTGCTCGGAGAGGGCGGAGAGGATCGGCGTTGCGGGGCGCGCGTCAACGTGCTTCTCGGCAAAGACGTACTCTCGGCCGTCAGAGTCCACGCGGCGCGCAAGCTGGGAGGCATCGACGCCAAACTTGCGGGCAAAGCCCTGGGCCGCCTTGGTGGGGGCGCCGTTGGCGTCAAAGGCAATGCTGGCAGCGGGGCCGCGCTTGACCTCGTTGAGCTCCTCGGTTGCAAGAGCAACGTCGTGGACGTAGGCGACGAGCCTTCTCGGCGTCTGGTGGGTCTCCACCTTGCCGTGAGCGAGGCCGGCCTCGTCCAGCCCCTTGCGAACAAGCTCGCCAAGCTGCACCACAGCGTGGTTGAGAGGTGCGGAGGGCATCTCTTCGCAGCCAATCTCGAGCAGGAAGTCCTTGGTCTCGGCCATCTAGGCCACCTCCCCCTTCGTGGATGCGTCGTCCTTCTCGCCAGTCACCTCGGCGAGGTAGGCCTCGCAGCAGTCCTTAGCAACGGTACGGACGCGCAGGATGTAGTTGGCACGCTCGGTAGCGGAGATTGCCCCGCGGGAGTCGAGCAGGTTGAACGCGTGGCTGCACTTCATCACGCAGTCGTAGGCGGGAAGCGGCAGGTGCGCGTCGAGGCAGGAGTGGCACTCCGCCTCGTACTCGTCGAACTTCTCGCGCATGAGTTCGACGTTGGCAACCTCGAAGTTGTACGCAGAGAACTCGCGCTCGTTCTCAAGGAAGACGTCGCCATAGGTCATGGGCGTGCCGTCAGGCAGGTAGCTCCACACGATGTCATAGACCGAGTTCACGCCCTGCGCATACATGGCGATGCGCTCGAGGCCATAGGTGATCTCGACGGGCACGGGGTCGACCTCAATGCCGCCCACCTGCTGGAAGTAGGTGAACTGCGTGACCTCCATGCCATCCATCCACACCTCCCAGCCAAGTCCCCAGGCGCCAAGCGTGGGGCTCTCCCAGTCGTCCTCGACAAAGCGGACGTCGTGCTCGGCGGGGTCAAGGCCGATGGCGGCAAGAGAGCCGAGGTAGAGGTCCTGCGAGTCGACGGGCGATGGCTTGAGGAGCACCTGGAACTGGTAGTAGTGCTGCAGGCGGTTGGGGTTCTCGCCATAGCGGCCGTCCGCCGGGCGACGGCACGGCTGCGGATAGCAGGTGCGCCAGGCGGCGGGGCCAAGCGAGCGCAGGAGGGTGGCCGTGTGGAACGTGCCCGCGCCCACCTCTGAGTCGTACGGCTGCATCACGGTACAGCCCTTGTCGGCCCAATAGTGCTCAAGGGCGAGGATCATGTCTTGGAACGTAAGCGGGCTTTCGCTCATATCCGTCCTTCCTCCGGGAGGAGACGCCGACGCGGCCGCTAGAGGGCCTTCACGTCGGAAATCGGCCAATAGATGCAGAGTATCTTCGACGTCACCGAGCTCACCCTCACTGGCCCAAAGTAGCGCGAGTCGAGGGAGTTGGTGCGGTTGTCGCCCATAACCCAGATGTAGCCATCCGGGATGGTGTATGGATAGCTAATGCCTGCCGAGCCAGCCTGGTCCGAAAGCGAGTAGCTGGGCTTGCCAAGGGTATAGGAGGACTCGTCGAGCTGGACCCCGTCCACGTAGACATTGCCGTCACGCAGGTCGACGGTCTGGCCGGCAACGGCAATCACACGCTTAACGAGGGTGGTTCCGGGCTCGCGCGGGCTCTCGAAAGTCACAACGTCACCCGCTTTGGGAGACTCCCAGTTGAGTGTGACCTTCTCGCCAAGGAGCAGGTCTCCCTCCTGGATGGTCTCAAGCATGGAGCCCGAGGGGACCTCGTAAACCCCCACCACAAAGGTGCGTAGGAGCAGAGCCACGCCAAGCGCAACGAGGATGGTCACGACAACGTCGAGAAAGCCGCCCTTCTTCTCCTTTGCCTTGCCCTTGGCCACGCTACTCCCCTTCTACTACAGAACCGTCGTTGCCGGGCCGTTGTGAATCATGGCCCTCCCCCATCGCCCGGTGCGCAAGCTCCCACTCTTCCGCAGAGAGACCGGCACCGTCAAGCAAGTCGGGGCGCCAGCGGGCAGTGCGCTCGATGGCGCTTTTCCTACGCCAGGCGTTCACCGCTCCGTGGTCGCCGGAGAGAAGGACCTCAGGCACGCGTTGCCCATCATAGTCCGCCGGGCGCGTGTACTGAGCGTACTCGAGCAGTCCATCCGAGAATGACTCGTCGCGAGCGCTCATCTCGTCCCCAAGAGCACCAGGCAACAGGCGCACCACGGCGTCGATAACGACAAGCGCGGGAAGCTCCCCGCCCGTGAGAACATAATCTCCCAACGACAGGACGTCGTCAGCGAGGCTGTAGGCGCGCTCATCCATACCCTCGTAGCGACCGCAGACAAAGAGTAGGCGCTTCTCGTGGGAGAGACGCTCTGCCACAGCCTCGTCAAAGCGACGGCCGCAGGGCGAGAAGAACACCACGTGCGGAGCACACTCTCCGCGAGAAGAAATGTCGCGAACCGCCTCGAAGATAGGCGCAGGCTTCATCAGCATGCCCTGGCCGCCGCCAAACGGCGCATCGTCAACCGTGCGATGCCGGTCATGGGTCCAGTCCCTGAGGTCGTACGCCTCAAACGAGAAGATGCCCTTGGCTTGCGCACGCCCCATGATCGAGGCATCCAGGTAGGGCGAGAAGACGCCCGGAAAGACAGAGAGGGTCTCGATGATCACTGGACGTCACCGCCGTCGACAAGGCCCGAAGGCACGCGGACCCGAATGGCGCCGGTATCCGGAACCTCCAGGACAACGTCTTCCACAACGGGCACAAGCACCTCGCCAAACGGACCCTCGATAACCCAGACATCGTTGGCGGGCCCCACCATGACCTCCTCGATGGTGCCGAGAAAGCCAAGGCTCTCGTCAGTGACCTCGCGACCAAAGAGCGCCTCGGCGTCGTGAAGCGCAACGTCATCCGGCAGGTCTTTCTCGCATGCGAGGAGGTAGCGACCACGAAGGCCGTCAGCCTCATTGATGCCCGTCACGCCAGAAAGCGAGACAAGCTGGCCATGCGCGCCTTCGGAGACGCGCTTCACCACGTGGGACCTTGGTCCCTTGAGACGAGGAGGCACCACGAAGACCTCGAGGCCCTCGCGAACAAGAGGGGGAAGGCCGTGAACGGTAACCGTCACGACCTCCCCCGTTCTTCCGTGTGACTTCTCGACACGGGCTATGACTCTGTAGCGATCACGCAAGGTAGCCTAGCCTACGACCTCGACCTCGACAGAGGTCCCCACGCGCTGCCCAAGGGCGCGCGCGAGGGTACGGATGGCCTTGATCGTGCGGCCCTTGCGGCCAATCACGCGACCAGCGTCCTCCTCGGCACACGTAACCTCGATGAGGGAGCCCTCGTCGCTGTCAGTGACGTCAAGCGAGACGGCACCCTCGTCGTCAACGAGACCGCAGACAATGTACTCCACAAGGTCCGCGACCTTGTCAGAGGGCATCTCCTGCTCCTCGTCGACCTCGTCGTTAATGGTGTCTTCCATGGAGGCGCCCCTACTCGGCAGCAGCCTCAGCAGCCTCCTCGGCCGCCTTGGCAGCCTTGGCAGCGGCCTTCTTGGAGATCTTGGCCTTCTTCTCGACGACGGGCTGACCGTTGCGGACAACGTCGATGAGGTGAGAGACGGAGTTGGTGGGCTGGGCGCCCTTGGAAATCCAAGCGTCGACCTTCTCGAGGTCAATCTCGATGGTCTTGGGGTTGGTCAGGGGGTTGTAACGGCCCACCTGCTCGATGTAGCGGCCATCGCGAGGCATGCGGCTGTCGGCGACGACGATGCGATAGTACGGACGCTTCTTGGCACCGTGACGGGCCAGACGAATCTTAACTGCCAATGAAAACTCCTCCATACGAGCGGTGCCCTGGTGTAGTGTCATGGCTGCACCGCATAGCCACATAGCAACTAGACATTCTACGCCCACGTGCTTACGGGGTGCATCGACTAGCCGTTTAAGTGGGATTTAAGACTCACAACGTACGATTATCCAGGCAGGACGCAAATTTAGGAGGAACCCTCATGAACGTACTCGTTGTCGAAGACGAGCGAAACCTCGCCGATGCCATTGTCCGCATTCTGTCTGACGCAGGATACAACGCCGAGGCCGTCTACGACGGCACCTCTGGTCTCACGAGCGCGAAGAGCGGTCTCTATGACGCGATCGTCCTTGACGTGATGCTTCCCGGCATGAACGGCTACGACGTGGTTCACGAGCTACGTCATGCCAGCATCTCGACGCCCGTCCTCATGCTCACGGCGCTCAACTCAACCGAGGACAAGGTTGAAGGCCTTGACTCCGGCGCCGACGACTACATGACCAAGCCCTTCGAGGCCCAGGAGCTTCTCGCACGCCTGCGCGCCATCACGCGCCGCAAGGGCGAGGTCATGATCGACGAGATCAAGTTCGCCGACCTGACGCTCGACCTCACCACGCACGACCTCTCCTGCGGCGAGAAGAAGATCCACCTCTCCGGCAAGGAGTTCGAGCTCATGCGCATGCTCATGAGCGCCTCCTCGCGCGTGATCTCCAAGCAGGACCTCCTCACGAGGGTCTGGGGCGCCGACGCCGAAGCCTCCGAGAACTCCGTCGAGGCCTACATCTCGTTCCTGCGCAAGAAGCTTGCCCACGTTGGGTCCAAGGTCCAGATCACCACGCTCAGGATGCTTGGCTACAGGCTGGAGCTCTTCGAGGACTAGCAGGAGACCGCCGGACCTTGCTGGGAGGTGCCTCGGATGCTGCAGAAGCTTCGCAGGGAGTTCGTTGTCATAACCATGGCCCTTGTCGGACTGGTTCTTGTGGTTGCTCTTGGATCGGCGCTTGTGAGCAGCTACATGAACCAGTCCAGCATGGTCTATTCGGCGCTGACCCATGGGCTCAAGGAAGACCTCGACTTCACGCCGCGCTTTGGCGACCAGGGAGACGGGGACGAGTCACATGGGCCCAACTGGCTCACGCTCTCGGCTGACGTCTCGACCGACGGCACCATCATTGCGAAAAGCTCCTACTACATTGACCCCGACGTCCTCACACAGGTAATCGCAGAGGTCCTTTCATCGAACGAAGACTCTGGACACGACGCGAACCTGCACCTCTCGTGGATGCGCACACAGAACGAGACCGGTTGGCGCATCTCCATCGTCGATACGCAGTCCGTTGACGCCGCCCTCGCGCGGCAGACCGCAACCGACGTCGTGATTGTACTTGTCGCCATGGCGGTACTATTTGCCATAGTCTGGGTCCTCTCGGCATGGATCATGAAGCCCATTCAGAAGTCGTGGGACTCTCAGCGGCGCTTTGTGTCCGACGCATCGCACGAGCTCAAGACCCCGCTTGCCGTCATCCTTGCCAACACGCAGATACTGCTCGACGACCCCCAGATGCCCGAGGAGACCCGCACATGGGTCGAGAGCACCAACGACGAGGCAAGCCACATGAAGGCACTTGTGGAGGACCTGCTCACGTTGGCCCGCACGGACGAGGCGCAGGCAGACGGCGCCAAGCACGTCCTTGCCTTCGAGGACGTTGACCTCTCAGAGGTGGTCGACGAGTGCGCCATCGAGTTCGATGGCGTTGCCTACGAGCGCGGCTGCTCAATCGAGAGTGACATCGAGCCAAACATCCACATCCAGGCAGACCGGACACAGATCGCGCGGGCTGTGCGGACGCTTGTCGACAACGCAACCAAGTACGCCACAAAGGGGACTGCCGTGAGCGTGCGCCTCAAGAGGGCCGACAAGCACGTGGTGCTCACCGTGAACAACGCGAGCGCACCCATGGACCCCGACGACCTCGAGCACATCTTCGACCGCTTCTACCGCTCCGACAAGGCGCGCAGCCGCGAGGAGACCGGCGGCTTTGGCCTAGGGCTTGCCATCTGCAAGGGCATCGTCGACGCCCATGGCGGCTCCATCGCCGCCACGAGCACCGCCGAGGAGGGCACCACCTTCACCATCACCCTATAATCGAGGTATGACAGAGAGAGCACACGACATCCTCGAATGGGACGGACCGGCCATTGGCCTTCTCGACCTCGACGCGTTCTTCGCGTCGGTCGAGCAGCTCGACCATCCCGAGTGGCGCGGGCTGCCCGTGATTGTAGGCGGCTCCGCCGACCATCGCGGCGTGGTCTCGACGGCATCCTACGAGGCAAGGCGCTATGGCGTACACTCCGGCATGCCATCTGCGCAGGCAAGGAGACTCTGCCCCAACGCCATATGGACGCAGGGTAACTTCACCCGCTACCGCGAGGTGAGCGCCGCTGTCATGGACATCCTCACTTCCGAGACACCGCTCGTAGAGCAGGTCTCCATCGACGAGGCGTTCTTCGACGTGACCCCGGGGCGTTTCTCGCGCGAGAACCCCATAGAGATCTGCCGTCGCGTGCAGGCTCGTGTTGCCAAACTTGGAGTGAGCTGCTCCATTGGACTTGGCGTCAACAAGACCGTCGCAAAGATTGCCTCCGAAAGGGATAAGCCACGAGGGCTCACGGTTGTCTTCCCAGGCACCGAGGGAACATTTTTGGCTCCCCTTCCCACGGGGGCCATGAGTGGCGTGGGACCTGCCACCGAGCGGCGCCTTGCCACCATGGGCATACACACGCTTGGGGACCTGGCACGGGCGGACGCCAAAGAGCTGCGCGCGACGTTTGGCGTAACGGGACCCCGGCTGGTGGAGCGCGCGGCGGGCCTTGAGAGAAGCCGCGTGGCAGAGCGCGCCATGCCCGAGGAGGCTAAGTCCGTCTCGAACGAGCGGACGTTCGACCATGACCTTACGACCGGGGACGAGGTGCGCGCTGCCGTGCTCCACATAGCCGCGATGACGGGAAGAAGGCTGCGCCGAAAGGGACTTGCCGGCAGCACCGTCACCCTCAAGCTTCGCTATGCGGACCTCCACGTACGCACGGCTCAGCGACAGCTCCCCTCTCCTACCAACGACGAGCATGTCTTTGGTCCTGTTGCCGTTGACCTGCTAACTGGGCTTTGGCGCGAGGGGACGCCGGTACGCCTTGTGGGCGTGGGGATTTCGGACTTCTCGGACGGCCTAGGCCAGCAGATGGGCCTCTTTGAAGAGACAAGCGAATCCGCCGGCGCCCATCGCGACCAGGCAGCCCTCACGAAGCTCACGGATGCCCTGCGCGACCGCTTTGGCGACGACGCCGTGAGCTATGGCCGAGACCTGCGCTTCCGCGACCACACCACGGGAACCGCGCCCATGGGTAAGAACGACGGATGAGACAAAGGGAAACTCCCTTTGTCTCATCCAAACGACGACGCTAGCGATCTTCTCGGAAGTAAGGCAAGCCAAGGCCTTCCGGGGGTTGGTTCTCTCGCTTGTTACGCACGCTCGTGATGACCAGCACGATGATGGTGACAACATAGGGAAGCATCTTGTAGAGCTCCTTGACGGCGAGGTCAGTGCCCGTCGGGATGAAGAGGTACAGGATGTAGAGGCCGCCAAAGAGGATCGAGGCAAGAATGCTCACGTTGGGCCGCCAAATCGTGAAGATGACCAGCGCGATGGCGAGCCAGCCACGGTCGCCAAAGGCATCATTCGACCACACGCCGTTGGCATAGTCCATCACGTAGTAGAGGCCGCCAAGGCCAGCGATCATGCAACCAAGACAGGTTGCCACATACTTGTAGCGCGTGATGTCGATGCCCGCCGCGTCTGCGGTGGCCGGGTCCTCGCCCACGGCCCTCAGCTGCAGCCCGATGCGGGTCTTTGTGAGCACGTGCGACGAGACAAGCGCAATCACGATGGCAACGTAGGCAAGGAAGCCAAACGAGAGGAACATCTGACCAAAGTCGCCAAGGGAACCCGCAAACGGAAGCGTGGTCCTAAAGAGGCCCGACGTGGTCGAGAGCGAGATGGAGGGGACGTCCGCACCCGCGAGCTTAATGAGCGAGCCACCAAAGAAGTTGCCAAAGCCAACGCCAAAGGTGGTCATGGCAAGGCCGGTGACGTTCTGGTTGGCTCGCAGCGTGACGGTGAGGAAGCAGTACAGAAGTCCCATGAGAAGCGAGCCTACCAGGCAGCAGATGAGGGGTATGAGGATGCCTAAGGCGGCATTCATCTGCGATGGGTCCTCAAAGCTGTGCTCGTAGAGGAACGAACCAATTACGCCGCAGATGCCACCCACGTACATGACACCAGGTATGCCGAGGTTGAGGTTACCGGACTTCTCGGTGATAATCTCGCCCGTGCTGCCATAGAGAAGGGGAATGCTCTGGGCAATGGCCCTGGGGATGAATGAGACAAAATCAAACATCTGCCTTCTCAACCTCCTCTGACTTCTTGGTGAAGTTGACCTTGTAGGTGATGAAGAACTCGCTACCAATGATGAAGAACAGAATGATGCCGGTGAGAATGTCGGCGAAGCTCTGGTTGAGGGCATAGATAGTCGAGATCTCGCTGGCACCGCGCTCCATGAAGACCAAGAGGAACGAGCTGGCAATCATCGAGAAGGGGTTGAACTTGGCAAGCCACGCCACCATGACGCCCGTGAATCCGCGGCCGTTCGCGATGGTGGTGGTGAGGGTATGGTCTGTGCCGCCCACCAGAAGCAGGCCTGCAAAACCGCAGATGGCACCCGAAAGGAGCATCGTGCGAATGATGACCTTGGGAACGTTGATGCCCACATAGCGCGCGGTGTTGGTGGACTCACCAACCACTGAAATCTCGTAGCCATGCTTGGTGTACTTGAGGTAGATGTACATGAGCACGGTGATTATGGCCACCAGGATGATGTTGAGCAGGTACTTGTAGTCACCAATCTGCGGGAGCCACCCTGCCTCGGTTGACTGGTTAATGATGCCAATCTTGCCCGAGCCCTTAGGAACCTCCCACACAATGATGAAATAGGCAACGAGCTGCGTAGCCACGTAGTTCATCATGAGCGTGAACAGCGTCTCGTTGGTGTTCCACTTTGCCTTGAAGAGCGCAGGGATAAGGCCCCAGACCGCACCGGCGACAATCGAGGACACGACCATGCACGCAATGAGAAGTCCGTTGGGAATCTTGTCGCCAAGCAGGATCATGCAGGCGGCCGTTGCAAGGGCACCCATGAGGACCTGCCCCTCCCCGCCCAGGTTCCAAAACTTCATCTTGAAGGCAGGCGTGAGAGCAAGCGAGACGCACAGCAGGATGGCGATCTCCTGCAACAGAATCCAAATCTTTCGCGCGGAGCCAAAGGCGCCGCTAAAGAACGTCGCGTAGACGTCGATGGGGTTGAGGCCGGTGAGAATCGTTGTGATGACGCCGCAGATGACAAGCGCGAGGACGATTGAAAGCCCCCTAATGGCCATCGATTGCGAGAGTGGCATCTCTTTGCGCTTCGAGATGTGTATCATGCCGCCTCACCTCCCTTGAGCCTCGTCATCATGAGACCAACCTTGTTCTTTGTAGTCGAGCGCGCGTCCACGATGCCGCTCACCTTGCCGCTGCACAGGACCAGGATCTTGTCGCATAGCTCGAGCAGGACATCGAGGTCCTCGCCCACGTACACCACGGCCACGCCAGACTGCTTCTGCTTGTTGATGAGGTCGTAGATGAGGTAGGAGGAGTTCACGTCAAGGCCACGCACGGCATAGGCGCAGAGAAGGACGCTTGGCGAGGAGGATATCTCGCGTCCCACCAGGACCTTCTGGACATTTCCTCCCGAAAGGCGCCGCACGGGGGTGTCAACGCCCGGAGTGTCGACCTCAAGATCGCCGACGACCTTCTCGGCAAGCTCTCGCGGGGCCTTCCTGTCGGCGAAGATAGACTTCCCATCGCGAAAAGAGCGCAACAGCATGTTGTCCGTGATGCTCATACTACCAACGAGTCCCATGCCCAAACGGTCCTCGGGGACAAAAGAGAGCGCCACTCCCATCGATGAGATTTGGTAGGGGTCCTTGCCCGTAAGCTCTTGGACCTGCCCGTCATCGCCAACGTACTGGATACTTCCGGACTCCACGCCCTGCAAACCCGCGATGGCCTCAAGCAGCTCCTTCTGCCCGCTGTTCGAGACGCCCGCAATGCCCAGGACCTCGCCTCCAAAGGCCGAGAAGGACACGTCGTCGAGCTTGAGGACGCCCTCGTCATCCCTCACCGTGAGGCCCTTCACGCGGATGCGTTCGACGGGGTCTACGGGCGTGGGCCGCTCAATGTTGAGCGTCACCTGGTGGCCGACCATCATGTTGGTCATCTGCTGGGTGGTGGACTCGGCAGTAATCATCTCGCCCACGTTCTCGCCCTTGCGAAGCACCACCACGCGGTCGCTGATCTCCTGCACCTCGTGGAGCTTGTGGGTGATGATGACGATGGCCTTGCCGTCGTTGCGCATGTTGCGGAGAACGGCAAAGAGCTTCTCGGTCTCCTGCGGGGTGAGCACGGCCGTGGGCTCGTCGAGAATGAGGATGTCGGCGCCACGGTAGATGAGCTTGACAATCTCTACCGTCTGCTTCTGGGAGACGCTCATCTCGTAGACCTTCTGGTTGAGGTCGACGTCAAAGCCATAGGCCTCACAGATGGCGTGGATTTTCTCGGCTGCCGCCTTGAGGTCAAATCCCTCGCTCTCGTCGAGCCCCAAGACAATGTTCTCCGTGGCCGAGAACACGTTCACGAGCCTGAAGTGCTGATGGACCATACCAATGCCATGCTCGAAGGCGTCCTTGGGCGAGGCGATGGTCACCGGTTTGCCCTGGATCTCGATGCTGCCTGCATCGGGAAAGTAGATGCCGGAGAGCATGTTCATGAGGGTGGTCTTGCCGCTGCCGTTCTCACCGAGAAGCGCCAGGATCTCGCCGCCGTAGATGTCGAGGTCAACATCGTGGTTGGCCTTGACTTGGCCAAACGACTTGCTAATGTGTCTCATCCGCACGGCTGGTTGCTTTTCTGCCACGGGATTTCCCATCACTCGAAGAAGATTACCTGACTAATGAAAGACGGCCTCCGATGGTGCGGAGGCCGTCCCCTCATGGCTGCGCCAGATTAGAAGGCGGTATCGAGAAGCTCGATGCCGTCAATCTGGACATCGAAATACGGCGCAGAACGGTACTCGGACTCGTGGAAGTAGCCGTCCGAGACGACCTCGGTGTCGGGCGTGTAATTGGGATCGGTGTCGACGTCAGCTTCGTAGGAATCAAGCTTTGCGCCCTTTACCGTAAAGGTCGAGGTGTCAAAGACGTGCAGGCTGCCGTCCTCGAGCTTGCTCTTAACCTCGTCGAGCTTGTCCTGGGTGCCATCGGCGGCAACGGAGGTGTTGAGGTCGGTGAGCTCGACGGAGCCCGTGGACAGGTTGCCCGTCCAGTCTGTGTCGATGGTGGAGCCGTCCATCACGGCCTGGATTGCGTACTTGTAGTACGGGACCCAGTTGATGCGAGACGAGATGATGTAGGTGTTGGGACAGGCATCCTGCGTGCTTCCGTTGTAGGAGACGTCGGGGACGCCAGCGTTCTCGCAGGCGGTAGGGGCGCCCATGGAGTCTGCGTGCTGGGAGATGAGGACGCAGCCGTCGTTGATGAGTTTGGTCGCGCCCTCCTTCTCGGCCGTCTCGTCATACCAGGAGCCAGTGAAGGTGACCTCCATGGTGACCGACGGGCAGACGGACTTGGCACCCAGGTAGAACGACGTGTAGCCAGAGATGACCTCGGCGTACGTGTAGGCGCCCACGTAGCCCATCTTTGCTTGGTCGGCTGTGATCTTGCCGGAGTCGATCATCTCGTTGAGCTTCATGCCGGCAGCAACGCCCGCAAGGTAGCGGCCTTCGTAGATGGACGCGAAGGCGTTGTGGTAGTTGTCCAGGCCCTCCGTGTGTGCCTTGGTGCCGGTGGAGTGGCAGAACTGGATGTCGGGGAACTCCTTGGCAGCCTGGATCATGTAGTCCTCATGGCCAAAGGAGTCAGCGAAGATGATGTTGCAGCCGGCATCGGCAAGCTCTGCCGCGGCGTTGTAGCACTCCTGGCCCTCGGGAACGTTGGTCTTCAGCATGTACGTATCCTCGCTGATGCCCAGCTCCTGGCATGCCTCCTTGGCGGCGTTGATGAAGTTAAGGTCATACGTGGAGTTCTCGTCATGCAGCGTGATGAAGCCCGGCTTGATGGATGCAGCGCTAGAGGAGCTGTCGCTTGCGCTGGAATCGGAGCTGGTGCTGCTGCCACCGCCGCTGGCACAACCGGCAAGGACAAGTGCTACGGCACTGCCACCTCCCAGCTTGACAAACTGACGGCGGCTGAAGGTGTGCTCGTTGAAGCTCTTCATGGTACCCATCCCTTCGCATTAGAACCGTGCTCCGTGCCGGACACCCACGACGCGGTAATGGGAACACCGCGCCTACGGTTTCTCGGAAAATAGCACAGACGTTCAAACGTGTGAGGATGGTTGCCGTAGCGAACACACAGCAGACCCAAGCGTTAACGCTTATGAAATGATGCTTAGGACGTTGTTATTAAAGTGCCTGGTAGTCGTGTTATCGCAACAAGAGCCACTCTTTTGCGTTACAGGGACTTCTCGTTTGTTTCCGCGTTGGCATCCGCGTCATCAAGGCCCATATCGACCTCGGGAGCGTCGCCCCAAAGCTTCTCAAGGCGGTAGAAGTCACGAGTCTCGGGCTTGAAGACGTGCACGACAACACTGCCAAAGTCGATGAGCACCCAGTTTCTGCCCTCGCGCCCCTCGGTCGAGATGGCGGTGACGCCACAGTTGGTACGGACCTTCTCACGGACCTCGTCGACAATGGCATCGGTCTGCGGGTTGCTGGTTGCCGAGCAGATCACGAAGTAGTCGCAAACGTCCGTCTTGGCCGTGAGGTCGAGGACGACGATGTCCTGGGCCTTCTTGGAGTCTGCCGCCATGCTTGCGACCCGTGCGATGTCATACGGTGTGATTGCCATGTTCTCCCCTATCGGGCCCCAGCGCCCTCACGCGCCGCAGCCAGTCTGTTGTACGTATCGATGGTACCCGGCCAGAGGTACCTCGAGCCTTTGAGCACGTAGATTATGCCGCCGACAAAAGATTCCCAGAACAGGTCGGGAAGCGTGGCCTCCCCCACAAGCGCGCGGGACGCCTCGATGCCGGGCGTCTTGGGTCGCAGCGGCTCAATGCCGTCAGCCACAAAGAGCACCATGTCAAGCGGGCTCATCTGCGCAGCAGCCGTGGTGTGGACCTCGACGGCACGCCACACCTCTGGTGGAACCTCCGGGTAGCGGGCAGGCAGCTCGCGCGCGGCCACGATGCCGTGGAGCAACGGGGCAACCAGCTCAAGATCAACTCCCATGTCAATCCCAAGCTCACGAGCACGCGCAACGATCTTCTCGCCGGTGAGGGCCTTCTCCCAGTCGTGCAGGATGCCGGCCAGGCGCGCCTTGTAGGGGTCAACCCCATAGAGGAGCGCGAGACCCTCTGCACAGGAGGCAACCGAGAGCGAGTGCGCAAGGCGATGCTGCTTGCGAGCCAGCTGAACTCTGAGGTCTTGCTCGAGCCGCACGATGAGCTCGCGCTGCTCGGCGCTGTAGTCCGGCTCGGCGTGACCCATGACGTCCTTGAAGCACGTCACGCGACCACCTCGGACGTGTGCCCATATCGGTTGGTCGACATGCCGTAGAGGCCGTGCTTGTGAAGGTAGCCAGTCACGGGGTCTGGTGTGAGGTAGCGCAGGCTCTGGCCCGCCTTGACACGCTCCCTCAGGTGGCTCGACGAGATGGCAAGCGCCGGCACGGAGAGGTACGTGACATCGAAGGCAAGGCCCGAGGCGTCGATGGCGTCCCATGCGCGGTCGAGGTCATAGCCCGGCCGCGTTGCGGCGACAAGGTGCGCAAGGCGCGCGATGTCTTGCGCGTCGCGCCACTTGACTATCTCGGTGATGGCATCCGCACCGGTGATGAAATAGAACTCGACGTTCTCAGGGTAGAGTGAGCGGAGAAGGCGCAGCGTGTCTGCTGTGTAGGTGATCCCCTCCCGATCCACCTCGAAGCGGGAAGCAACAAAGTGGGGGTTGTCCGCCGTAGCCAGAAGCGTCATGGCGTAGCGGTCCTCTCCGGAGCTCACGTTGCGATCCTGCTTGAAGGCAGGACGTCCTGCAGGCATAAAGACCACGAGGTCGAGGCCGAGGTCATCGAAGGCCTGCTCAGCGGCAACGAGGTGCCCGTTGTGTATGGGGTCGAAGGTGCCACCCATGATGCCCAGCCTGTACGTTCTGCTGTCATCGGTGCCAAGCACCGGTAGGTCGCGCTCCCGGAGCGCAGCAGCATCGACGCTCATCGCACCTGACCATCCCCGCGAACGACGTACTTTGTGGTAGTGAGGGCAGAGGCGCCCATGGGTCCACGAGCGTGCAGCTTCTGCGTGGAGATGCCAATCTCGCCGCCGAGCCCAAAGACGCCGCCATCGGTGAAGCGGGTCGACGCGTTGGCATAAACCACAGCAGCGTCGACACCGCCGAGAAACGCCTCGCACGCCTCGTAGGAGTCGCTCACGATGGCCTCAGAGTGGCCAGTGCCATAGCGGTTGACGTGCTCGATTGCCTGGGCCACATCCTCGACGCACTTCACGCTCATCTTGAGGTCCAAGTACTCCCGGCCCCAGTCGTCCTCGGTCGCAACGCCCATGGGTACCTGCGCTCCAGCGGCAACCTTACGCGCAAGCTCATCGCCCACAAGCTCCACGCCATGCGCGTGAAGGACCGCAAGCACGGGAGGTAGGAGCTTCTCGGCAGCGCAGGCGTCAACGAGAAGCGACTCCGCGGCGTTGCAGACGCCGGGCCTCGAGCACTTGGCGTTGACGACGATGTTCACGGCCTTCTCGACATTAGCATCGCGATGCAGGTAGATGTGGCAGTTGCCGGTACCGGTCTCGATGACGGGAACCGTAGCGTTCTCAACGCAGTAGCGGATGAGCGAGGCGCCGCCGCGCGGGATGAGTACGTCCACCAGCCCCGTGGCATGCACGAGCTCGGAGGTCTGGGTGTGCTCGGCGTCATCGTCAACGTACTGAACGGCATCCGCAGGAAGGCCAGTCTCGACAAGTGCGTCCCTGCAGCAGGCGGCAAGCGCCATGCAGGACTCACGAGCCGCCGAACCGCCCTTAAGGACGCAGGCGTTGCCAGAGCGCACGCAGAGGCCAAAGGCATCGGCCGTCACGTTAGGCCTGGCCTCGTAGATCATTGCCACGACGCCCATGGGAACAGAGATGCGCTCAACGCGCACGCCGGAGTCGAGGGTGCGGCCCCAACTAACACGACCGAGCGGGTCATCCTGCCGAGAAACCTCCTCAAGCGAGGACGCAATGCCATCCAGCCGCTTGGCGTCGAGCATGAGCCTGTCGAGCAGGGGGCCAGGCATGCCCGCCTTGCGCGAGCGCTCCATGTCGTGGCCGTTGGCGACCACGATGGCGTCTGCCCGCTCGCGGATGAGCCGTGCAGCAGCTGCGATGGCCGCAGACCTCTTAGCTGCAGCAGCCTGTCCCAGCGCATGCGAGGCGGCTCTTGCAAGCCCGGCCTTGGTACGTGCCTCAGACATTGGATACCCCCTTCGAAGACCAGTCAAGTACGCCTATCCTAGCAGCACACGGTTAGTTTGTGACAACCCGTAACCAGCTAGAAGACCAGAAGCTCGTCACGGTGTATGGCGGGCTGCGCCGCATCCTCGCCCAGGAAGCGGGCAATCACGTCCAGCTTGAGGCCGCGCACGCGCGACATGTCATCCGAGGAGTAGCGCACGGCTCCCCTCCCCAAGAGGGTACCGGCAAGGTCGCGGACGTCCACCACGTCTCCGGCGGTGTAGGTTCCTCGGGTCTCCACAACGCCAACAGGAAGCACCGAGGCGCCGCGCTCGGTGACGGCACGTGCCGCTCCGTCATCCACAACGAGTGTGCCGCGCACGACCTCGGCAAGACCAATCCAGAGCTTACGCCCCAGCTCGTGCGGGGACTCCTTTGCGCTTGCCTCGAAACGCGTGCCAACGCTCACGCCATGTGCGGCGTCCACGAGCGCACGCTCCCGCCTACCGCGACAGATGACCGTGGGGATGCCAGCGGCGAGCATGGCACGGGCCGCACGCACTTTCGATGCCATCCCTCCCGTGCCAAAGCTGGTCCCCGCACCTCCTGCCATGGAAGAGACGCGGCCGTCCACCTCGCTCACGCGGTCGATGAGCTTTGCGGTGGCGTCAGTCTGCGGGTTGGCCGTGTAGAGCCCGTCCACGTCCGAGAGGATCACGTAGAGGTCTGCCGAGACGAGCCCCGCCACAATGGCGCCAAGCATGTCATTGTCGCCAAAGGCAAACTCGGCAACGGAGACGGTGTCGTTCTCGTTAACCACGGGCATGGCCCCAAGCTCGATAAGGCGCATCAGGGTGTTGCGCGCGTTGAGATACGCCTCGCGATCAACAACGTCGCGACGTGTGAGCAGGACCTGCCCGCAGGGGATGCCGCGCTCGGCGAGGACGTCTGCATACGCCTCGGTGAGTTTTGCCTGCCCTGCGGCCGCGCAGGCCTGGAGCGTCATGATGTCCGATGGGCGCTCGGAAAGCCCCAGCTCGTCCCGGCCTGCTGCCGCGGCGCCCGAGGAGACGAGAACAACGTGAGTACCCTCGTGCGCAAGCTCGACAACCTGATCGCAAAGCGAGCGGATGAACGCGCGGTCGAGCGCGCCATTCTTGTCCACAAGCGTGGACGACCCAACTTTGGCAACGATGAGCGAAGGAGCCTTCGCCATTACTCCTCGCCCCCGTCGTCACGCACGTCCGGCTCGTCCTCGGCAAGCTCAGCGTAATCATCCTCGGAAGGCTCGCCCTCGTAGGTGAAGGCAAGCTCGAGGATGCGCACCTCGTCACCAGGAACGCAGCCGGCCTTCTCCAGACGGTCATCGAGACCCGAGCGGTCAAAGCGGTGCTGGAGGTACGCCACGGCCTCGTCGTTGTCCCAGTCGGTCTGGATGACCATACGCTCTATTGCCGCACCGCTCACGCGCCACACGTGCGCGCCCTCGCGCTTGATCGACATCGTGCGGTCGCGCTGCTGGCGACGGCGCTCCCACTGGGCGGATGCCTCGTCCGCCTCGCCCGTGGGCGCTGGTGCCTCGGCGCGGAGCTTGGCCACGGCATCTGCCGTGTCGCTCACCAGGGCGTCGATGCCCTCGCCCGTGACGGCCGAAATAGCATGGAAGGTATGCCCGTCTGCCTCGGCGGCCTCGCGGAGCGCCTTGACGGCATCCTCGGTACCAGGCATGTCGCACTTGTTAGCAACCACGATCTGCGGGCGATCGGCCAGCTCGTAGGCATAGGCAGCGAGCTCTGCGTTGATGGTGCGATAGTCCTCGACGGCATCGCGGCCTTCGAAGCCACCCGTCACGTCAACCACGTGCAGGATAAGAGCTGTGCGCTCGATGTGTCGCAGGAACTCGTGGCCCAGGCCCTTGCCTTCCGAGGCGCCTTCGATGAGCCCGGGGACGTCGGCACAGACAAACGAGCGACCGTCACGAGCGCGAGCCACGCCCAGGTTGGGGACAAGCGTGGTGAAGGGGTACTCGGCAATCTTGGGACGAGCGGCCGAGATGCGCGCGATGATGGAACTCTTCCCCACCGACGGCATTCCCACGAGGGCAGCGTCGGCCATGAGCTTCATCTCAAGCTCGATCCAGTGCTCCTGGGCCGGCTCGCCCTTCTCGGCAAACGCAGGCGCACGGCGCACGGAGGTCACAAAGTGCGTGTTGCCGAGGCCGCCCATACCTCCAGGGGCCACAACCACACGCTCGCCCGGGCGGGTGAGGTCGGCAATCTGGTAGACGGGCTTCTGCGTTGCCGGGTCAAGCTCGCGCACCACGGTTCCCAGCGGCACGCGAAGCACGAGGTCCGCACCGTCCTTACCGTGCATGCGCTTTCCCTGGCCGTGCGTGCCGCGTTCGGCCTTGAAGTGGTGCTTATAGCGATAGTCGATAAGGGACGAGAGCTGCGGGTCTGCCTCGACGATCACGTCACCGCCATGGCCGCCGTCGCCGCCGTCCGGGCCTCCCTTGGGAACGTAGGCCTCGCGGCGGAACGACATGCATCCCGCGCCGCCGTCGCCACCCTTGACGTTGATATGAGACAGGTCTGTGAATGTGACCATGGTTTCCTCCTTGGCTGCCCCTGATGGTACGGCAACTCACAGGGAACGTGCGCATGGCGCGATATGAAACGGGCCCCGCCGAAGCAGGGCCCATCAAAATACGTATGACGTGCGCCGTTACTCGGTGACGACGTTGACGACGTGCTTCGTGCCCTTCTTGAACTGCACGACGCCGTCAGCGAGTGCGAACAGGGTGTCATCCTTGCCACGGCCGACGTTCTCGCCGGGGGTAATGTGGGTGCCACGCTGACGAACGATGATCTGGCCAGTCTTGATGGCCTGACCGCCGTAGATCTTCACGCCAAGACGCTGTGCGTGGGAGTCGCGGCCGTTGCGAGACGAGCCGAGGCCTTTCTTGTGTGCCATAGTGCTACCTGCCTATCTGAAGTGGACGGAGTGAGTGAGGCTACGCGGTGGGGAGCTCGGAGATCCTCAGCTTGGTGAGGTTCTGGCGATGACCCTTGGTGCGGTGGTAGCGCTTACGCTTCTTGAACTTGAAGACGAGGACCTTCTCGCCCTTGTGCTGTTCGACGACCTCGGCGGTGACCTTCTTGTCCTCGAGGGCGGCAGGGTCAACGATG
>CACYGL010000002.1 GCA_902773995.1 uncultured Coriobacteriaceae bacterium
CGGTCGGCGGCCCCGCAGGGCTGACAAGAAGATAGCCCCCCGGCCGTCGCCGGGGCCATCAATCAGCCTACGGGAAACCGTCTCAGACTGTAATGGGTGTCCGTCGTGCCCGTCCTTCTCAGTGGTATAGTTGGCCTTGGCTAACTAATAATCGCGTAGACGTATGCCCCAGCGACAGTACGGCTGCGCCAAGAGGAGGCACCCCGTGAAGCCAATCGACATCATTCTCATCCTCGTCGTCGTTGTGATTCTCGTCATTGCCATCCGCCGCTTTGTTGGTACGGCAACGGGCAAGCGCGACTGCTGCAGCGGCGCCAAGAAGTCCACAGGCAAGCAGTTTCGTGCGCGCACGATTGACGACAAGGACGAGAGCCACTATCCCTACCAGGCGGACCTCGAGATTGGCGGCATGAGCTGCGAGCACTGCGTGGAGAACGTCACCCGCGCGCTCGATTCCGTCGACGGCACCTGGGCCACGGTCTCGCTTGCCGGTGGCCGCGCGCACGTGCGCTCAAAGTCTCCCATCGACGAGAACGCGTACCGCAAGGTCGTCGAGGAGGCCGGCTATCGCCTGGTGGGGCTTGAATGAGACAAAGGGACTGTCCCTTTGTCTCATGAGCAGATGGTCTTGCCAATCATGATGTTCAGGATCTCGACGTCGGTGGGGTGCATGCCAACGCGGCCCACGTAGCCCATAGAGCGGATGGTCTCCTCGGCTGTCTCGCCGATAAGCCCCTCGCCAGGTCTAAAGTCCACGTTTGCCAGTGCCATGTCGCAGCCGAGAATCGCCGCATCCACCGCTGCCGCAATCTTTGCGGCGCAGCTTGGCTTGGCGCCGTCGCACACGATGCCGCCCACGTTTGCCAGCGTGTTCGCAATGGTCGCCTGATACTGCCCAAAGGAGCCCCCGCGCAGATAGCACACGGCCGCCCCGGCTCCGGTCGCCGCAGTCACCGCACCGCAGAACGCCGAGAGCTCGCCAATGAAGCGCTTGGCGTGGATGGCCGTGAGGTCCGAGAGCGCCACCGCGCGCAGCATCTCGTCGTGGGGAACGCGCAGGTACCTGGCGTATTCCGCAACCGGCAGCGAGCAGGTGATGCCCTGGTTGCCACTTCCGCAGTTGATGACCACGGGCATGGCGCAGCCGCTCATGCGCGCGTCGGAGCCGGCCGCGGCAGCAGCCCGCGCGCGGCACGAGATGTCATCGGGCCTTGTGAGCAGCAGCGTTTTGCCAATGCGCGCGCCCCAGTCGCCCGAGAGCCCCTCGTCAGAAATGGCGCCGTTGAGCTCTACCTGGCGCTCGACCATCTCGCGAATGTCCTCGACGTCGACCTCGTGCACAAACTCCCAGATTCCTTCCAGCGAGAGGGACGAGAGGCCCGGCTCCTCCGGCTCGCCGTCGGCGCCGCAGGTGTCCTGCTCGTTTGCCGTGACGCCATCGACGCTGACGGTAACCCCGTCGCGCGAGAGCTCGACCACGTTGGTGTGGCGGCCTGCCACGCAGGCCACGCCGGTGTGGCCTTGACCCGTGGCGACCGCGCGAACGTAGAGGTTGGGCACGCCCTCGGCGAGAGAGACCGAGCAGAACCCCGCCGAGACAAGCTCGCGCGTGCGCTGACGGTCCTTCTCGCCCACGCCCTCAAGCACCTCGAGCGCTCGCGTGGCGTCGCCGCCAACGGCACCCAGCGTTGCTGCGGCCTCTATGCCGCGCTGGTCACCGGAGTTTGGTACCGTCACGCTCTTTACGTTCTTGATGATGTTGCCGCTGCAGGAGACCTCGAGGTGCTCCGGCACGGCACCCAGCGCGTCGCGCGCGAGGGCGGCCACGTAGGCCACGGCGATGGGCTCGGTGCAGCCAAGGGCGCAGACAAGCTCACGCCTCAGGATGTCGAGATAGGTGTCGTAGGTGCTGCGATCCATGGGCCCTCCAGCCGTTGTCGTGCGCGGCTCTGCGCGCGGTTGGAGGAAACGGTAGCGCTAGAGTGAGGCGATGTCACGCCTGTTGGTCTCCTCGCCGTCAAACCTCCGGATGATGTTGGGGAGCTCGCGAGAAAGGCGAGACATGGGCCCGTGCCACACGGCGCGGCGCGGCCAGGCGTGGCCAACGTAGATGGTGCGCAGCCCGCAGTCGGGGCGGGCGAAGTCGCGGCGCGAGTCGTTGCCAACCATGAGGCACTCGTCGCACGTGAGGCCAAGCGCGTTCACAAATTCCTGGTAGAAGCGGGCGTTTGGCTTGAGCCTGTAGGCGTTGTCCCAGTTTGAGACCAGCACGAAGTCCTCGGGCGAGACGTTTGCCCAACTCATGCGCGCCTCGACACAGGCCTCCGAGAAGGCCGGGTTTGTCGCCAGCGCGCAGGTGAGGCCAAGCTCGTGTACCACGTCAACTGCCTGTCGTCCGCCGCGCTGGGGGCGCGCCGCAACTATGCCTCCACGCATGGCTGGCACAAACTCGCGCTCGTAGCAGTCAATGGCATCTGCAATTGCGGGATCATCCATGGGAATGCCGGTGAGCGCATGGACCTTATTGATAAAGAGTTGGTGGTTGGTGAGGTCATCGGAGCGGTCTCGATCTTCAATCGCGAGGTAGGCCTTGGTGAAGGGGATGCCCATGAGCGGCGCCGGCGCGCGCGATATATCCCCGAGAAGCCCGGAGAGCCCGGCGACGTAGCGTGTCATGAATGCGGTGAAGTTGATGTCAAGCAAGGTGTCATCGAGGTCGAAGAGAACAGCCTTGATCATGCCATCAACCTCCCGTCTTGCCTTCCTCAGGCTCTTCCCGTGAGCACTGATACCCCAATGTGACCCTACAGAACCCCGGCTTACGATGCAAGGTTACTCGTGAGAACCCCATTGGCCTAAGCCTTGTGGCGCTTTTGCCGCCTACGTTTCTATTTGACCGCTGGCGGTTGAGACCTCTATTCATCTCCTGGAAACCTATATATTTTCATGCAGAAAATAAGTACGGCTATAACTGGTACGCAATAAGACCTACGGGCAATCATTGATGTTTTAACGCAGTGGCGTGGCTTTGGAGGTGGAGACATGTCGGGCAACACCGAGTACGTCGCAGACGCCAACCGAGCCCGCATCATGCGAGCCATCGTCGATCACGGCCCCCTCTCGCGTGTGGAGATCGCGCAGGTGAGCGGCCTGTCTCCGGCTACCGTGACGCGCAACATCGCCTACCTCATGACGGTGGGCGTGCTCGCCGAGGACACTACCCGCGTGCGCACGGAGGGCAGGAGCCGTATTCCCGTCATGGTGAACGCTGCCTATGGCCGCATTGCCATCGTGAGCCTTACATATCGTGGTGCCACGCTCTATCAGTACGACATGGCGCTCGAGCCCTGCGCCGACCCCATTTCGCTTGGGGGAGACTACGACCCGGCAGACCTCCCTCGCGCGGTTGAGACGCACCTCTCGTGTGCCGACGGCGAGTTCGAGAAGACCCTGCGTGCGGTGGGCATCCTCCACTGTGACGAGTCCTGGGACTCCGTCCATGGGCTTGCTGATGTGCTCTCGCGTCGCCTCGGCGTTCCCACCTTCGAGCAGCGCGCCGAGGACTGCGCCGAGTATAAGATCCTTCACGACGAGTCGGAGGAGGCAAGCGCCAACCACCTTCTTGTGAGCCTGGGCTCCGAGGTCCTTGTGGGCATCGCCCAGGGCGGCAAGCGCCTGCCCCTTCGCAACGGCTCGTACGCCGAGATAAGCCGGCCACTCGCCAACAGCGGCGAGCCCGAGGGTGCAATCGTCGACCGTCTGGTCGATATCCTCTCGATACTTACCTCCATCTTCACCGTCGATGCCATCTTCATGATGGGCTCCGGTGAGGAGGCACTTCTTGCCGGAGTTCCCGTCGACCTGGGCAACGTTGCCCAGGCGGGAAACACCTCCGGAGAACTCCCCAGGGTCGTGGTTGTGAGCCAGACCTCGCGGGAAATGTCACGCATCATGACCGCACAGGTGAGAGGCACGCTCCTGTGTGTCGGATGAGCTGGCCCTGCCGGCTGTTGGGCCGTGGTAACCCCACGGCATGGCGCGCGTTCGTAAGACGCGCGGGAGGGAAGGGATACGCATGGTAGTTCTCGTTAGGTGTGATGACCGTCTTATCCACGGTCAGTGCATGACCGTTGTAGTCAAGGGCAACCACATCGAGCGCATCATCGTCGTCGACGACCTCACGGCGAGCAACTCTATCCTGCGCTCGGTCTTCAAGGCAGCCGTCCCGGCCGACATGAAGGCCGGCGTCTACACGGTGGACGAGGCTGCCCCGCTCATCGAGAAGGCCATGGGCGACGATGTTCGCACGCTTGTGCTCATGAAGTCCCCCATCACCTACAAGCGTCTGCTGGAGAAGGTGCCTGGGCTTCCCAAGGAGCTCAACGTTGGCCCCATGTCCAAGCGCAAGGGCACCACGGAGGTAACTCCCACCTCGCACCTCATGCCCGACGAGGCACAGGCGGTGAAGGACGTCGTGGACCAGGGCGCCCACGTCTTCTTCCAGCAGGTTCCCAGCCAACCCGTCGTCGAATGGGACGACGTGAAGGACAGGTTCTAGGGTCCGTGCGCGGACCTTGGGCCTGAATAAGATCCCGCAGGCAGTGGGATAGGTCCTGGTGTCAGAGGAAAGGAAGGTACTGCCATGAGTTTTCTACAGGCATTGCTCCTGGCACTGTTTGGGTGGATGGGCTCCATCTACTCGCCGGTGCTCATAGGAGGACTCGCAGGCTGGTACACGATTGGTCGACCGCTGGTCTCGGGCATGATCATCGGCATCATCCTTGGTGACGTCCAGACCGGCATCATCATGGGTGCAGCCATCCAGATGCTCTACATCGGCCTCGTGACCCCCGGTGGCACCATGCCCGCCGACGTCAACTTTGCCGCGTGGATTGGCATCCCGCTGGCCATGGTCGCCGGCGCCGGCAAGGAGTACGCGCTTGCGCTCGCCGTGCCGCTGTCGTCGCTGGGCGTTCTCGCCGTCTACGGCCTGTGCGCCATCAACCTGTACTTCGTCCACAAGCAGGACGCCGATGTCGAGGCCGGCAAGCTCGATGCCGCTGCTCGCATCCCCATCGTTGGCCAGATCACCAACTTCGTGCTGCGCTTCTTCCCGATTCTTCTCATCAACTTCTTTGGCCAGGACCTCATCACCGCGCTTGTTAACGCCCTGCCTGTCCAGGTGACCGACATCCTCCAGATCTTCGCCAACATGCTGCCGCTCGTGGGCTTCATGCTCCTCATGCGCATGATCTGCAAGCGTGACGTCGACCTCATCCTCTTCTGCGTTGGCTTTGCGCTCATGTCCGTGCTCCAGCTCGGCATGGTCACCATCGTGATCTTCGCGCTGGGAATTGCCTACCTCGACTACCGCGGCACTGCCGCTGCTGCCCCCGAGAGGAGTGAGTAGACATGGCAAACGACATCACCACTGAAGACCAGGAGATGGGCGGCGCCAAGAAGCTCAGCAAGAGCGCCATTCGCCGCGCGTACTGGGACTGGATGTTCTACAACCTGTCCGTTCAGAACTTCGAGAGGATGCAGGGCCCGGCCATCATCAAGATGCTGGCCGACGTCCGCGAGGACCTCTACCCCGGGGACCCCAAGTCCCAGCAGGAGATGCTCGAGCGCCACGAGGTCTTCTTCAACACCGAGCCGTACCTTGGCTGCATCGTCCCCGGCATTGTCCTTGGCATGGAGGCGAGCAAGGCAGAGGGCAACGACCAGATCTCCTCTGAGTTCATCAACTCGATCAAGACCGCCCTCATGGGTCCCTTCGCCGGCATTGGTGACTCGCTGCTCCCCGGCACGCTGATCCCGATCCTGCTCTCCATCGCCCTGGGCATGTCGCCCAACGGTGAGGTCACCGGCCCAATCTTCTACATCGTGGTCTTCCTGGCCATCATGCTGCCGCTTACCTGGTTCCTCTTCTCCTATGGCGTCAAGGCCGGCGCCAATGCCGCGGAGCTGGTACTCTCGGGTGGCATCAAGGACAAGGTCACTCGTGCCGCCGAGGTCGTTGGCCTTATCGTCGTGGGCGCCATCTGCGCACAGTATGCCAAGTTCAACATTGGCCTGGTCTACACCAGCGGCGACCTTACGATCAACATCGCCGACATCCTGAACTCGATCTTCCCCGAGCTCTCGGTGCTCATCCTTTCCTTCGTGACCTACTGGCTCATGGTCAAGAAGAACTGGTCTGCCGGCAAGACCATGCTGCTCATGCTCGTGATTTCCATCGTGGGCTACTTCACCACTATCCTCACGGTCTAGTTGCAGGGCCTGTATAGCCGCTACGTCATCGTGGGGCGCGCCTGCCATTCGGCACGGCGCGCCCCACGCGCATGAGACAAAGGGAGTCTCCCTTTGTCTCATGGCCGCTTGGCACTCCCGTACATTTAGAAAAAATGACACCTAACGCTTGAAATTATGCCTACGAACAGGCTAATCTATCCAGTGCATGCGCGTCCGCCATGCAGCGTATCTGTCGGCCCCCGAGAGCATGTAAGTTCGCCTAAGCGTTCGTGCGCGAGCGCGGAAGCGCAGACCATGACGACCGGGGCCCCGTTTCGAGAGGGGTCCACCTTTGAGTGAGATTCAGAACTCGTCCGTCTTCGCGCTGGATGATATTTCCGACGAGGAGATGAACAACCTCATCGACGGTACCGTCACCGATTTCGACGAGGGCGATCTTGTCACCGGAACCGTCGTCAAGATCGAGCGCGACGAGGTCCTGCTTGACATCGGCTACAAGTCTGAGGGCGTCATTCCTGCTCGCGAGCTTTCCATCCGCAAGGACGTAAACCCTGCCGACGTCGTCTCGCTGGGCGATCAGATCGAGGCTCTCGTCCTTCAGAAGGAGGACAAGGAGGGCCGTCTCGTCCTCTCCAAGAAGCGTGCCGAGTACGAGCGTGCTTGGAACCGCGTGGAGGAGAAGTTCAACTCCGGCGAGACCGTCGAGGGCGAGGTCATCGAGGTCGTCAAGGGCGGCCTTATCCTCGACATCGGCCTTCGTGGCTTCCTGCCCGCGTCCCTCGTTGACCTTCGCCGCGTGAAGGACCTCAACGCCTATCTCGGCACCCGCATCGAGGCCCGCGTCATCGAGATGGACCGCAACCGCAACAATGTCGTGCTTTCTCGCCGCGTCGTGCTCGAGGAGGCCCGCAAGGCCGAGCGCCAGGAGATCCTCTCCAAGCTCAAGCCCGGCATGCGCCTCAAGGGCACTGTGTCCTCGATTGTGGACTTTGGTGCCTTCGTGGACCTCGGTGGCATCGACGGCCTGGTTCACATCTCCGAGCTCTCCTGGAACCACGTCAACCACCCCTCCGAGGTCGTCAAGGTTGGCCAGGAGGTCGAGGTTCAGGTGCTCGACGTCGACCTCAACCGCGAGCGCATCTCCCTTGGTCTCAAGCAGACCACCGAGGATCCTTGGCGCACGCTCGTCAAGAAGTACCCCGTGGGTGCCATCGTTGAGGGCAAGGTTACCAAGCTCGTCACCTTTGGTGCCTTCGTTGACCTCGGCGAGGGTGTCGAGGGCCTGGTCCACATCTCCGAGATGGCCAAGAGCCACGTGGACGCTCCCTCGCAGGTCTGCCAGGTTGGCGACACCGTCCAGGTGAAGGTCATGGAGATTGACCTCGACCGTCGTCGCATCTCCCTCTCCATGAAGGCTGCCGCCGAGACCCTGGGCACTGAGGTCGAGGTCAAGCCTCTGCCCGAGAGCGAGAAGCCTGCCGAGAAGGACGATGCCGCCGAGGCCGAGGCTGAGCCCGCTGCCGAGTAGCGCCAGCTCGTATCGGCTTTGAGCCGAGCAATCGTACGTGATAGGGGAGTCGCCTTCGGGCGGCTCCCCTTTTTTGTGTGCAAGATATGTAGAACACTAATAGTAATAATTCTCGATACTGAAGCCCTCCTCCGGTGGAATACTAACAACAGCAATTAAGAACAGTTCCTAATAAGGACAGACACAGGAGGATACAATGGAATCCAAGCTTAACCACCTTCTCGCCAACGTCACCGTCGAGTACCACAAGCTCCAGAACCTGCATTGGTACATCTCGGGCAGTGACTTCTTCCAGGTCCACGCAAAGCTCGAGGAGCTCTACGATGGCCTGCTCCCCATTGTCGACGACGTGGCAGAGACCATCCTTCAGCAGGGTGGCAAGCCCATCGCAAGCCTGGGAGAGGTTCTCTCAACGGCAAGCATCAAGGAGCGCGAGGACGCACCCGTGCGCAGCGCTCAGGTTTTCGAGATCGTCCTTGCAGACTTCTCGGCGCTTCTCGACGAGGTGACCGCAATCAAGGTTGCCGCAGACGAGGAGAACAACCACCTGGTGAGCGCCCTCATGGACGACTACATCGCCAGCCTCTCCAAGACCATCTGGATGATTCGCCAGCAGCGCGCGTAGCCGGCGAGAACGGCGCAACGCTTCGCAGGGCCGAGCCTCTCGGCCCTGCATTTTTCTTTAGGGGTCGTAAGCCGTCTGCTTTGGGGTATAGAAAGAAAGTTCAAGTTGTCCTGGTATCTGGTTTCCAAATGGTTAGCTATCGGAATTCCCTGTGGGGAAGTATCAATTCCGATTGCTACACTAGGAAAACGAGAGACATCCCTGTCTGCGCTGCCCTCAGGTGGGTGGGGGAGGGGTTGTCGCACCACCAAGAGAGAGGGGAGACTCTAATGAAGTCACTTTCGAGCACTTCCGTGAGCCGTCGCCAGGCTATCCGCCTTGGCCTTGGAAGCGTTGCCGCCGCGGGCGTTGTTGCCCTCGCCGGCTGCACCGACACCAGCAACGATTCCACCACTACTACCAGCAGCTCCTCGTCCGATTCCTCGTCGAGCACTGATTCCACCGCTTCGACCCAGATCGACAAGGACGCCTTCGACAGTCTTCTGGCAGCTGGCGATGTTGCAGATGACGCCACGGTTTCCGGGAGCACCTGGGCCCAGAAGATCAAGGATGCTGGCACCTTCCGCCTGGGCGGCGTCCAGACCTCCACGCTCTTTGCCTCTCTCGACGAGACGGACAACAAGCTCCGCGGCTTTGACGCTGGTCTTGCGCAGCTGCTCGTCCGCTACATCCTGGGTGACGAGTCCAAGTACGAGTTCACTAAGGTGACCTCGGACACGCGTGAGTCCGTCCTCCAGAACGACCAGGTCGACGCCGTCTTCGCCACCTACTCCATCACTGACAAGCGCAAGGAGGTCATCTCCTTCGCCGGCCCGTACTACTCCACGCAGCAGGGCATCCTCGTGCTCGCCGACAACTCGGACATCAACTCCGTTGACGATCTTGCCGGCAAGACCGTTGCTGCCCAGTCCGGCTCCACCGGCCCGAGCATCCTCGCCGAGTACGCGCCTACCGCAACCGTCCAGGAGTTCACCACCGACGAGGAGGCCCGTACCGCCCTTGAGCAGGGTCGTGTTGACGCCTACGTCATCGACGCCACCATGCAGATGAGCTCCATCGTCAAGAACCCCGGCAAGTACCGCCTTGCCGGCGACTCCTTTGGTCCCGAGGATCCCTACGGCATTGGTCTGCAGCTCGACTCCGACGGGGTCACCTTCGTAAACACCTGGCTCAAGAAGATTGAGGACGAGGGCACCTGGGCTAAGCTGTGGAAGATCTGCATCGGTGACCGTACCGGCATCGATAAGGTTCCCGAGCCGCCCGCGATTGGCGCCTAACACCAGGTAACGTCTGGTATGGGCCCTCTGCGTCGCAAGGCGCAGGGGGCCTTGGTTCGTAATTGGAGAGGGGGAGCCTTGAGCATCTCGGAGCTTCTTTCTGAGTACGGGGACATGTACGTCCAAGCGCTTCTCGGCACGTGGTGGATGTCGCTTGTGTCGTTTGCCTTCGCCATGCTTCTGGCACTCATCATCACCGTGTTTCGCGTGTGTCCCATCAAGCCGCTGCGCGTGGTGGGCGACCTCTACGTGCAGATATTCCGCAACATCCCAGGCGTCTCGCTCCTCATCATCCTGGTGTACGCGCTGCCGTACCTCAAGATCGTGATGGACTACCGCCTCTGCGTGATTGTCACGGTGATTCTCGTTGCCTCGGCCTTTGGGTCCGAGAACTTCATGAGTGGTATCAACACCATCGGCGTGGGGCAGATCGAGGCCGCGCGCTCGCTTGGCATGGGCTTTGGCAAGATGCTGCGCCTGGTGGTCATCCCGCAGGCGCTTCGCTCGGCCGTGCTGCCTATGACCAACCTTGCCGTGGCTGTTCTGCTCACCACGGCCCTTGGCTCCCAGGTCCCGCTCTCTCCGCCCGAGCTCACGGGCCTCGTGTCTTACATCAACACGCGCACTGTCGGCGGCATCCTGCCCTTTGTTATCTCGGCCCTCATGTATGCAGGTACGGCGTTTGTGATTGGCGTTATTGGCAACGCCATTGACAAGAAGGTGAGGATCGTCCGATGAGCGCAACCAACTCCACCTCCATGCGCGATGCGCTGTACGAGTCGCCCGGTCCTCACACCCGCAGGCGCATCCGCTTCTGGACGGCCATCTCGCTGGTGCTTGTCGCTGTGGGCATTGGCCTTATCGTCAGGCGCTTCTACGTGACGGGGCAGCTCGCCCCGCGCTACTGGGAGCTCTTCGCGCGGCCTACCACGTGGATCTTCCTTGGTAAGGGCTTCCTGGGCACCATTGAGGTCTCTCTTATGGCGGGCCTTATCGCCATCGTGCTGGGCTTCCTTCTCATGCTGGGGCGCATGAGCTCGTCTCGCGTGCTCTCCGGCATCTGCCGCGTGATCATCAATTTCTTCCGTGGCGTCCCGAGCCTGCTCCTCATCTACTTCTTCTTCCTGGTGGTCCCCACCTACGGCGTGAAGATGAGCTCGTTCTGGATGATCACACTGCCGGTTGGCCTTGCCGCCTCCGGCGTTCTTGCCGAGGTCTTCCGCGGTGGCATGAACGCCGTTCCCAAGGGGCAGTCCGAGGCCGCGTACTCGCTGGGCATGCGCAAGATGAAGGTCACGATGAAGATCGTGTTCCCGCAGGCCGTGCGCTACGTGATTCCCTCGCTCATCTCGCAGCTTGTCGTTGTGGTAAAGGACACCACCGTCGCCTACGTGGTGAGCTTCCCCGATATGCTGCAGAACGCGCGCGTGCTCATCACTAACTACGACGCGCTTGTCTCGGTGTACTTTGTCGTCGCGATTCTCTATATCCTGGTGAACTACGCTATCAACCACCTGGCGGTGTCGCTGGCGCGTCGCTCCGGCACGAGCATCATCTCCCGCACGAGCGAGAACCCCGTCTAGCCAAAGGAGGCTACGTTGACACAGACGCAAACCGGCGAGGCGCTCGCCGCAGAGGGCACCCCCGTCATCGAGCTTCGTCACGTGGATAAGCACTTTGGCAGCCTCCACGTGCTCAAGGACATCAACCTCAAGGTGGGCAAGGGCGAGGTTGTCGTGGTTATCGGCCCTTCGGGCTCGGGCAAGTCCACGCTTTGCCGCACCATCAACAGGCTTGAGACCATCGACTCCGGCGAGGTTCTCATCGAGGGCAAGCCGCTCCCTCAGGAGGGCAAGGAGCTTGCCGCCATGCGTGCCGAGATTGGTATGGTCTTCCAGTCCTTCAACCTCTTTGCGCACCGCTCGATCATCGACAACGTGACCATGGGCCCCGTCGAGGTGCTTAGCGTGCCGCGCGACAAGGCCCGTGAGGAGGGCATGGAGCTCCTGCGCCGCGTTGGCGTGGCCGAGCAGGCCGAGAAGATGCCTGCCCAGCTCTCCGGCGGTCAGCAGCAGCGTGTGGCCATCGCGAGGTCTCTGGCCATGCACCCCAAGGCGATGCTCTTTGACGAGCCCACCTCGGCGCTCGACCCCGAGATGATTAACGAGGTCCTAGATGTCATGGTTGAGCTTGCACGCGGCGGTATGACCATGGTCGTGGTCACGCACGAGATGGGCTTCGCGCGCCGCGTGAGCGACCGTGTGGTCTTCATGGCCGACGGCGCCATCATCGAGGAGGGTAAGCCCGACGAGTTCTTCGAGCACCCCACAACCGAGCGCGCCCGAGAGTTCCTCGATTCCATCAAGGGGCACTAGGGACGCGGCCTGCCATTGGCAAGGCGAGAGACTTCGTGCCGCGGGTTTCGAACGTTTAGGCAGGGCTAACCGTTCGGAATCCGCGGCACCTTTGCGATGCCGCGCTCACTCGCCGTTTAGGGGCCCTTAACCGTTCGGAATCCGCGGCAATGCTGCGGTGCCGGGAGCCGCACGATTTCTTGAAGCATCCTGCCTCGCGAGCCCCTGTCTGCTCCACGCGGCCTCCATTCCGCACGGGTATGCCGTATGCCACCCTCCCATTTGGGTAGACATGTGTTCGTTGACTATCCGGTGGACACGTGGCCGCAATGGGCGCGTTGGCGATAGGGGAGACATGGCACAGGGCGACTTTAACCGCAAGGCGCAGCAGTTTATGAACGGGCGTCGTGGACCAGACGACCTCGCCAACCTCTGCGTGTGGGTTGCCGTTATTCTCGTCATTATTGATCTGTTCGTGCACACCGGCTGGCTCAGCTGGGTCTCGATGGCACTTGTGGTCTATGCGGTTTGGCGCATGTGCTCCAAGAACGTCTACGCCCGCATGAGCGAGAACGACACCTTTCTCAGGGCAATGGGGCCTGTGAGGCCATGGCTGCAGAATCCCAGTCGCGCTGCCCACGAGCTGCGCACCTACAAGCACGTGAAGTGTCCCTCGTGCGGGCAGAAGGTCCGCGTGCCGCGAGGGAAGGGCAAGCTGCGCGTGACGTGCCCCAAGTGCCACGAGAAGTTCGAGGTCAAGTCCTAGCTGACGCGCGCCCCTCGGCGTGCGATGATGGTATCCCTTGAACGCACTCAAATCGCAGCTGGAGGCAACCTGTGTACAAGGTATTTCTCGCCGGCGGCATTGCCTCGGGCAAGTCGACCGTCGCTCGGATTCTTGAGGGGCTGGGCGCTTCGCGCATAGACCTCGATCAGGTCTCAAGAAGCGTGCTCTCGCCGAGAAGTGCCTGCTCGGCCGCCGTGGCCAAAGCCTTCGGCGAGGACCTCGTGGACCCCGCAACGGGCGAGATAAACCGGCCTCTTCTCGCCAAGAGGGCGTTTGCCACGCCCGAGGGCGGTGCGCGGCTCGAGGCAATCGAGCTGCCGTTCATCTCGGAGGCGCTTGCCCATGCGCTCGATGAGGAGGAGCGCTCCGGTGCCGCTTCGGTCTGCGTGGTCGAGGTTCCGCTGCTCGACCGGGTCGAGGCCATGCTTTCCCAGGTAGATGAGGTGCTCTGTGTGGTTGCGCCGCTTGGCCTGCGTCGCGTGCGGGCACAGGGGCGTGGTATGGACGTGGCGGACTTCGATCGCCGAGTTGCCCTGCAGCCCTCCGACGAGTACCTGCGTTCGCACGCAGACGTTGTATTCGATAACGTTGGAGACGAGAAGGACTTGGC
Organism: uncultured Coriobacteriaceae bacterium; assembly: GCA_902773995.1. Lineage (GTDB taxonomy): Bacteria > Actinomycetota > Coriobacteriia > Coriobacteriales > Atopobiaceae > Tractidigestivibacter. The sequence goes on from CACYGL010000002.1 coordinate 13,437, forward strand.
CGCGCAGGTTCGCGCCTGGTGGGATTCGCGCGAGCGGTATGGCTGGGTGCGGTCCCCGGCGCGTGAGGGTGGAACCCCCCGATGAGCGTTCGTTCCTCGAATCCAAGGGGTAGACGACCTGCCGCAAGGAGGCTTACACCCACGAACGGCCGTCCCGCGGCAGGCAAGCGCCCTGCCAGGCGCTCCCGCCCCCGGCGCAGGCGTACGCGTAGCCGCCGGTTTGGTCGCTGGTATCGCGTGGTCCCGCTCGTTCTGGTGGGCATCGTGGTCGTGGCGTGCGCCATTCTCGCCGCTACTCCCACAACGCTTGCCCGTCGTACGCTCTATCCCGTGAGCCACGCCCGGGACATCCAGACGTCAGCGGAGCGCCATGGCGTGGATCCGCTGCTCGTTGCCGCTGTCATCAAATGCGAGTCAGGCTGGGACGAGAACGCTCAGTCATCTGCGGGGGCCCTCGGTCTCATGCAGGTGATGCCGCAGACCTCCTCCGAGCTTGCGCGCATGGGACTCGTTGACTCTGGCACCTACGACCCCTCAAACCTCCTCGACCCCGCGACAAACATCGAGTATGGTACGGCTTACCTTGCGTTTCTCCAGAAGAACCTCTCTTCGACAGATGAAGTCATAGCCGCATACAACGCTGGTATGGGAAAGGTCGAGGAGTGGCTTGCCCAGCCAGGGGAGCTTGCGGACAACATCACCTACACAGAGACGCGCGAATACCTGCGCCGTGTGAACGAGGCATACCAGGGGTATCGCGACAGCTATCCTACGGGCTTGGTGGTCGAGCAGTAGTCTGTCCAGGGCAGCTGCAGAACTGCCGAGAAATACTTTGCGGCAACCTAGATATAGAACATGCGTTCTGTTATACTCTGGCTCCAGGGAAAGGAGGAGGCTATGGCAGAGACTTCGGGCACGGGTGAGCGCTTTGGCGGGGAGCTCAAGCGCTTTGGCGTCGAGCAGGCAGGCACGCCGTTCAAGGTTGTCTCGCCCTTCGAGCCCGCAGGAGATCAGCCGCAGGCAATCGAGAAGCTCGCGCACGGCGTGGAGGAGGGTCTGCGCTACCAGACGCTCATGGGCGTTACCGGCTCGGGCAAGACGTTCACCATGGCCAAGACCATCGAGGCAGTGCAGCGCCCCACGCTCATCATGGAGCCCAACAAGACGCTTGCCGCTCAGGTGGCAAGTGAGATGCGCGAGCTCTTTCCCAATAACGCCGTAGTCTACTTCGTGAGCTACTACGACTACTACCAGCCAGAGGCCTACGTTCCCCAGAGTGACACCTATATCGAGAAGGACGCCTCCATCAACGAGGAGGTCGAGAAGCTGCGCCACCAGGCCACTTCGAGCCTGCTTTCGCGTCGTGATGTCATTGTTGTGGCGTCCGTCTCGTGCATATACGGCATCGGCAGCCCCCAGGACTATGCCGGACTTGCCCCCAACGTGGACAAAGAGGTACCTCTCGAGCGGGATGACCTCATCAAGAACCTCATAGACATCCAGTACGACAGGAACGATTACGACCTCCAGCGCGGCACCTTCCGCGTGCGCGGCGACACCGTGGACGTGTTCCCACCTTATGCCGAGAACCCTCTGCGCATCTCGTTCTTTGGGGACGAGGTCGAGCAGATCGCCGAGGTAGACAACGTGACCGGGGAGGTCGTGCGCGAGTTTGATGCCATCCCCATCTGGCCCGCTTCGCACTATGTCACCGAGCGCCCCAAGATCACCCACGCGTTGAAGACCATCTCTGAGGAGCTTGAGCAGCGCGTGGCCGAGCTCAAGGCAAACAACATGCTGTTGGAGGCCGAGAGGCTCTCGCAACGCACGGCCTATGACCTCGAGATGCTCGAGAACATGGGCTACTGCAATGGCATCGAGAACTACTCGCGCCACCTTGACGGGCGCGCTCCCGGTGAGCCTCCCTACACACTCATTGACTACTTCCCCAAGGACATGCTCTGCATCATCGATGAGAGCCACGTGACGGTTCCGCAGATTCGTGGCATGCACGAGGGGGACCGCTCGCGCAAGGTCACCCTTGTCGAGCACGGCTTCCGCCTTCCCTCCGCGCTTGACAACAGGCCGCTGCGCTTCGACGAGTTTGAGGCGCGCATCCCTCAGTTCATCTACGTTTCTGCAACGCCGGGAGACTACGAGGAATCGGTAACGCAGCAGGAGGTGGAGCAGATCATCCGTCCCACCGGTCTTCTCGATCCAAAGATCGAGGTACGGCCGGTCCACGGCCAGATTGATGACCTCATCTCAGAGATTCGCGAGCGTGTGGGGCGCCATGAGCGCGTGCTTGTGACCACCCTTACCAAGCGCATGGCAGAAGACCTCACCGATCACCTCCTGGACGAGGGGTTCCGCGTCAACTACATGCACTCGGATACCGCAACGCTTGATCGCGTGGATATCATCCGGGACCTTCGCGAGGGAAAGATCGACGTGCTCGTGGGCATCAACCTCCTGCGAGAGGGGCTCGACATCCCTGAGGTCTCGCTCGTTGCCATCCTCGACGCAGATAAGGAAGGCTTCCTCAGAAACCGCCGCTCGCTCATCCAGACCATGGGACGTGCCGCACGTAACGTCTCGGGTGAGGTCATCATGTATGCCGATGAGATAACGGACTCCATGCGCGAGGCAATCGACGAGACGCGTAGGCGTCGCGCCATCCAGGAGAAGTTCAACGAGGAACACCACATCGAGCCCCAGACGGTTCGAAAGGCAATCAACGACATCTCTGGCTTCCTTGTCGAGGCCCAGGCCAACGTGGGGAAGCGCAAGCGTAAGGACGGGGTCTTCTATACCGCCTCGGGGGAGGGGGCAGAGGAGCAGGGCGCTCCAGCGGAGGTGTCCACGGCAGAAGCCGTTGCCGCTGAGCTCTCCAAGCTCCCGCGCGAGGAGGTCATGCGGGTCATTGCCTCGCTTGAGGAGGAGATGGCCAGCGCCTCGGCGAACATGGAGTACGAGCAGGCGGCTCGCATCCGTGACCAACTCGTCGAGCTCAAGAGCCAGTTTGAGGGCACGAGCGAGGAAGAGGTCATGAAGCGCCTGAAGGCAGGGGCGAGAAAGGGGAGCGCTCACGCGACGCGGCGCAAGTATCGCGGGAAGCACTAACATCTGTGCCAAGTTGCGGCTGGCCACATGTTGCTGGTCCTGTTACTCCTGGGCTCGGAAGCCAACGTGCCAGGGAGTTCGGTTGCACGCGTGGGGTATGATGTGTTTCGCCAGAGAAGTATTGCGTGACGGTTGTCAAGCTATCAAGGAGGCATCATGGCTGCAAAGATCGTCGTTGCATGTGGTTCCGGAGTCGCAACCTCTGCGACCGTAGCCTATAAGGTCAAGAAGCTGCTTGCAGCCGATGGCATCGAGGCGGATGTCGAGGCAGTCGCTGTCGCCGACCTTGACGAGGCGCTCAAGGACGCCGACGCATACGTTGCCGTGGTTCGTCCCGAGGGCGAGTTTGACGTTCCCGTCTTCAACGGTGTCGCGTTCCTCACGGGCATGAACCAGGACGAGGAGCTCAAGCGCCTCGCCGATGCTGTGAGGGATAAGTAGCGCTCGCGCTGCCATGCACCAGGCATTTCGACAGCTGGTCTCGTACGCGTTCTTTGGGTGCGTCTGCTCTGCCGTCGACATGCTCGTCTTTCTCGCGCTCACGTCGCTGGGAGGCCTGGAGCCGCTTGTTGCAAATGTGGTGAGTGTGGCGGTTGGGCTTACGTTGAGCTTCTTTCTCAACCGCCAGCACACCTTCCATGTGACGGATAGACCTCTTCGTCGCTACGCGGTCTTTATCTGCGTGGGGGTCTGCGGCATGTGCGTGCAGGAGCTGGTGATTGCCGCTCTCGCTGCGCGTGCCGCTGCGCCCCTCTCGACGCCATTCGTGGCGAAGCTCGTTGCCCTTGTGACCGCGGGGCTCCTGCAGTTTTTCCTCAACAGGTCGTTGACGTTCAGACAGCGCTAGAGCCGGTACCCGGCGGCTACACGGCGGCCCTACGCTCCAAGCTCCTCCGTCACATCCGCCACAACGGCCTCGGCCACACGCAGGCCGTCGGCCGCCGCGCTCATGATGCCGCCGGCATAGCCGGCCCCTTCGCCCACGGGCCAAAGGCCTCGTACGCCTACGCTTTGCAGGTTGCTTCCGCGTGTCACGCGCACGGGCGAGCTTGACCTTGTCTCTACACCTGTAAGTACGGCATCCGGACGGTCAAAGCCACGGAGTTTGCGTCCCATCTCGGGAATGGCGGCACGGATGGTCTCGGTGATGTAAGAGGGGAGGCAACGGGAGATGTCCCCCCACGTCACCCCTCTGGGGTAGGTTGGCATAACGTCTCCGCCTGCCGATGATGGTCTGCTATGCAGGAAGTCTCCCACCAGCTGCGCCGGCGCAACAAAGCTGCCGCCGCCTGCTTCGAACGCAGCCCGCTCGCATTCTCGCTGAAGCTTGACGCCTGCTAGCACGTCGTCACCGGGAAGGTCCTCGGGGAACACGTTGGCGAGCAGTCCCGAGTTTGCGTTCTCGCCCGCGCGGTCCGAGTAGCTCATGCCGTTGGTCACAACGCCGCCCGGCTCGCTTGCAGCCGAGACCACGTATCCACCGGGGCACATGCAGAACGAGAAGACCGAGCGACCCGAAGGCAGGTGAACGGCCAGGCTGTACGGTGCGGCACCCAGTGCGGGGTTTCCAGCTGCCGGCCCGTAGAGGGCGCGGTCGATGTCTGCCTGGAGGTGCTCGATGCGCACACCCATCGCGAAGGTCTTGCGCTCCATGGGAACGCCGCGCTGCGAGAGCAACTCAAAGACGTCACGAGCTGAGTGACCGCAGGCAAGCACCACCCTTGAGCAGGGCACGCGCTCCTCGGTGACGATTCCCGTCTCAGGGTCCTCGGAGCGCAGCGTCACCGCACGCACGCGCCCACCGCTCACGTCGAGGTCAACCAGGCGACAGCGGCAGCGCACCGAGCCTCCGGCCTCCTCGATCATCTCGACGATGCGCGTCACCACCTCGGGCAGAACGTCGCTCCCAATGTGCGGCTTTGCGTCCCACAGAATGCGCCGCTGCGCGCCGGCGTCCGCAAAGGTCTTGAGCACCAGCCGGTGGAAGGGACTCTTGGTCCCCGTCTGCAGCTTGCCGTCGGAGAAGGTCCCGGCGCCGCCCACGCCAAACTGGATGTTGCTCTCGGGGTCAAGCTCGCCCGTCTCGTCATGGTGGCGCACCACACGCGATCTCCGCGCGGCATCGTCGCCACGCTCGACAAGGAGTGGCTCCAGGCCTGCGTGCGCAAGCGAGAGCGCGCAGAAGAGACCAGCGCAGCCTGCCCCCACAACAACGATGGGACCCTGATCGTGCGGCGCACACGCAAGCGGCTGCGGGAAGTCCTTGTCGGCAGCCTCCACCACACGAACGTCACCAGCCTCGCGCTTGGAGGCAAGCCCTGCGATGAGTGTCTTCTCTGCCGGCGCGCCGCCGGCAAGCTCTGCGCGCAGCGTGAAGATGAGCTGGATGTCACCCTTTTTGCGCGCGTCGATGGAGCGCTTGCGTCGCGTGACGTGGCCAAGCTCCTCTGGTCGCACGTGCAGACGCCGAGCAAGCGCCCTGCGGATAACAGCTTGTTCGCGGGGGTCGGTCCCGTCCAGCTGTGAGAGTGGCACGCGAATGCCGGATACCTCTATCACGCTATCTCCTCTCAGCCAGTCGCGCGGCAGCTGCTCCTGCCACCATGCCGCTCTTCCACGCCCACGCGAGGTTGAAGCCACCGCAGGCCCCGTCGACGTCCACGGCCTCTCCGCAGGCAAACACGCCAGGCGTGCCCGGGTGCGCAAGCGTCGAAGCGTCCAACGCCCCAACGTCAATGCCACCAGCCGTGACTTGGGCGCGCTTCTCGTCTGCGGTGCCCGTGACGAGAAGCCCTACCGACTTTGCGTGAGCCACCACGTCCTCCGCCGTGCTGCCGCGCCCGCCCAGCTGGGCAGAGATCGCATTGTCGAGCAGACCCACTGTGCCTCCGCGCATTGCAAGCTCGCGCGCCGTGTCCGCATCCACCTCGGGCAGCAGGTCGAGAACCAGCCTGTCCCCCGGCAGCGCGTTGCGCGAGAGGTCAAAGCTCACGATGCCTGAGATGCCGTACGGCCTGAAGAGCAGCTCGCCCGTCTCGTGCCGAATGGTGGCGCCATTCCGCATGAGGGTTGCCGCAACGTGTGTCCGGCGGCCGTCAAGCGCGGGAAAGTCGAGCCCTTGGCACGCAAGCGGACACAGGACTGGCCGCGCATCCACCAGGGGAAGGCCAAGGCTACGAGCGAGCGAACCTTCTCCGCCGCCAGTGGCGATTACGACCGCTCGCGCGCTCAGCGTCTCTCGCCGGCTACCCTCGAACGATGGCGTAAGCTCCAGGTCAAAACCGCCCGACGCCCGCGAGACGCCGGCTGCCTCACGGCCGCGGGCAAGCGTCACGCCCGCCTTGAGCGCCCGCGCCACCAGCACCTCTCGCACGGAGGACGCCTCGCGCGTCACAGGGTAGAGCCTGCCGCCCTCCTCCTCGGCTACGGCAAGCCCACATGCCGAGAAGAAGCCCAGCACGTCTTCGAGGAAGCGTTTCCCGCAGACGGCGGACACAAAGCCGGGGTGCCGGTACCTCTCGGCCGCGAGGTCCGCGTTTGCGAGGTTGCAGCGCCCGCCGCCTGTGGCGAGGATGCTACGGCCGCACTCAAGCGCGCGCTCGACCACAACCACGCGGGCGCCCGCCTCGGCGGCTGTGATGGCGGCGGTGAGGCCTGATGCCCCACCGCCGATAACGGCTACGTCTACCTTGGCAGGTACCTGGACCGCCTGTGCCTGCGCGGCAAGCTCGTGCTCCCGAACCAGGCGCGACGGCCCGCGGCCCGCGCGCGATGTGCTTCTCGGCCGAGAGGGCATGCGCTACTCCGCCGCCCCCGACGCCTTGGCGTCATCGAACTCACAGGTGGAGACAACTGCCTCCACGGCCTTGGGCAAAAAGCCCTGGGGAAGCTCGTCCTCAAGGGTGCCATGGTCGCACGCCGCCGCAAGCGCGGGATCGATGGGCAGCTCGCCCAGCGCGTCAATGCCGTACTCGTCTGCAGTCTGTTCAAGGTGGCTCGGCCCGTACGGCCAGATCTTCTCGCCGCAGTGGGGACAGGTGACATAGGCCATGTTCTCGACGAGGCCAAGGACTGGCACGTTCATCATGGATGCCATGTTGAACGCCTTGCCCACGACCATCTGCACGAGGTCCTGCGGCGAAGAGACAACCACCACGCCCTCGATGGGCAGGGACTGGAACACGGTGAGAGGCACGTCGCCCGTTCCCGGAGGCATGTCGACGAGCAGGTAGTCTAGCTCGCCCCAGGCACACTCCTCGAAGAACTGCCTGAGGGCGCCCGCAATTACGGGCCCGCGCCACACGATGGGGTCGGTCTCGTTCTCGAGGACGAGGTTGGCGCTCATGACCTCGATGCCGCCCTTGGTGGTGGCGGGTACCAGGATGTCGTTCACTGCGGTGGCGCGCTCGCCGGCCAGGCCCAGCATCTTGGGGATGGAGGGGCCGGTGATGTCCGCATCCAGGATGCCCACACGCGCACCGGAGCGTGCCAGCTCAACGGCAAGGCTGCCGCAGACAAACGACTTGCCTACGCCACCCTTTCCGGAAATGACCCCAATCACGTGGTGGATCTTGGTGTACTCGTTTTGCTTGAAGCCGGCCGGGCCCTGCGCCGCCTTCGAGCGGCCGTGCAGCACCTCGTCCATTTCCTGCCTGATTTTCTCTTCGTTGGCGTCTGCCATGGCGTTCCTTTCTTTCTCGCCGCTGGGCGGCGCGTAAGTTGCACGCTCAATTCTACCCAAGGGCGCAGAAGGCGAGAGGGTCGTGCCGCCGGCGGCACGGCGTCGGTGTTGTGTCGCCGGCAGCAGACAGACGCTGCTGCGAGCGCAGATTAGCTCCATTTCTTAAAACGGTTGCCGGCGACCTGCGGAAACGCGGACGGCGATTAAGAAAAGGAGCTAAACTCCGTAGCTTCGCCGGAGCGATGCTTCGCGCGCGGGGCAGCGCGCAAGGCAACACATGGCACGACTGGCCCTCAAACTTGGTAGCGCTTTCGTAGACCGAGGCAGTGGGGCGTCTCGCTAAGGTTGGCTTGGGTAAGCTGGGATGAGTCAGAAACAAGCCAACCGACAGGAACCGCATGCTCGAACTCAGAGACATCTCAAAGAAGTACGTAACCGGGAACTTCACGCAGGTGGCCCTCGACAACATTAGCGTGGCCTTCCGCGACTCCGAGTTTGTGGCGGTTCTCGGTCCATCGGGCTCGGGCAAGACCACGATGCTCAACGTGGTGGGCGGCCTCGACCACTTTGACTCCGGCGACCTCCTGGTGGATGGCATCTCCACACAGCGCTTCCGCGACCGCGACTGGGACGCCTACCGCAACAACCGCATTGGGTTCGTGTTCCAGAGCTACAACCTCATCCCTCACCAGACTGTCCTTGCCAACGTGGAGCTGGCGCTCACGCTCTCGGGTGTCTCTCGCGCGGAGCGGCGCGAGCGCGCCCTCAAGGCGCTTGCTGACGTTGGCCTTGCCGACCATGTGGACAAGCGGCCGGCACAGCTCTCGGGTGGCCAGATGCAGCGCGTGGCCATTGCCCGCGCCCTCATCAACGATCCTGAGATCCTTCTCGCCGACGAGCCCACTGGCGCCCTCGACTCGGCGACCTCCGTGCAGGTGATGGACCTCTTGAAGGAGGTCTCGCGCGACCGGCTGGTGGTGATGGTCACCCACAACCCCGAGCTTGCCCGCCAGTACGCCACGCGCATCGTGGAGCTGCGCGACGGCCACATCACGAGCGACTCAGATCCCTTCGAGCCAGGCCCGGCAGAGGAGCGCCGTCCTGCAAAGCCCACGCGCAAGACCTCGATGTCGTTCCTCACCGCTCTGGGGCTCTCGTTCAACAACCTCATGACAAAGAAGGGCCGAACCTTCCTCACGGCGTTTGCGGGCTCGATTGGCATCATTGGCATTGCGGCAATTCTCGCCCTGTCGAACGGTGCGAACAACTACATACGGAACACAGAGGAGGAGATGCTCACGGTGTACCCCCTCACCATCGAGGGGACGTCGCTCAACCTCACAAGCGTGCTCTCCTCGGTAAGCGGCTCGGGTGGCGGCTCCTCTTCTGGCGATCCCCTTGCTGCCGCAAACACGCAGAGCGTGGAGGGAAGCGACAGCATCGAGGAAACCTCCACCATCACCAACATGTTCAAGAGCGTGGGAAAGAACGACCTCAAGTCACTCAAGGCGTACCTCGACGCCAACGGCGGAGGCATCGACACGTACGCCCATGCAATCCAGTACTCCTACGACGTGACGCCCTACCTCTACCTTCAGAACGACGACGGAACGGTCGTGCAGGTGAACCCCGAGTCGTCCTTCGCCCAGCTGGGTTCCGGCGTGAGCTCCTCCATCACCTCGAGCATGACCTCGCAGACAAGCGCGTTCCACGAGCTGCTCGATGACACGGACCTCATCAAGGGCCAGTACGACCTCGTGGCGGGGAAGTGGCCCACGGAAGCGGACGAGCTTCTCGTTGTCCTGAGACCAGACGGCACCATCCCGGACCTCGATGCCTTCGAGCTGGGACTTCGCGACCACAGCCAGCTTGACTACATGGTCTCGACGCTTACGCAGTCCACCACCTCCCAGGACGAGGAGTCCGCAATCGACGAGGACGAGGGCTCCTCGTATCCCGTGGAGGACATTCTCGCCAGCAAGCTCAAGCTCGTCTATCCCTCTGACGTCTACTCCTACGACTCGGAGTACAACGTCTGGACCGACAGGTCGGATGACGACTCGTTCATGCAGGAACTTGCCACCCAGGGCATGGACGTGAAGGTTGTGGGAATTGTCCAGGCCAAGGACAGCTCGTCCTCTCTTAGCCCCGGAATCTACTACACGAGTGCCCTTACGCACCAGGTCATGGACCATGCGGCGCAAAGCGAGATTGTGCAGCAGCAGCTCTCGGACCCCGCAACCGATGTCTTTACGGGAAAGACCTTCCTCGAGGAGGCGGCGGGGGCGAGCGAGGAGGACATCGATCTCTCGAGCCTCTTTAACGTGGACGCTGATGCCCTCAAGGCGTCGTTCTCCTTTGATGCCTCGAAGCTTGACCTTGACCTCTCGTCGCTAGACATGAGCAACATGGCCACGCCGCAGGTGGACGTACCTGCGCTTGACCTTTCCGGAATAGACTTCTCGAGCGTCGACCTCTCTGGCATTGACGTGTCGAAGCTCGATACGCAGGAGCTCCAGGAGCTGATGCCGGACTTCTCGGATGTGGACTGGGCAAGCATCATCTCGAAGCTCGACATCCAGTACGACCAGTCCGCTGCCGACGCCCTCATGAGCCAGCTCACGAGCGAGTACCAGGCCTACATGCGCGAGCACCCCGACGCAAACCCCCAGGACTACTTCATGTCCGAGCAGGGGAGGCAGACCATAGAGACGGGTGTCGAGAAGATCGTCAACTTTGACGACATCCAGCGTCAGCTCAAGGAGCAGCTCGACCCCATAGTGGACGAGAAGGTCAGCGACTCCGTTGCCAAGGCCCTGAAGTCCCAGATTGTGCAGCAGCTTGCCTCGCAGATTGCGTCTCAGCTCGAGACCCAGATTACGAATGCCCTCACGAGCTACATCCAGTCTGCGATGACTCAGGTCATGACCCAGGTCTCCACTGCGCTCCAGACCCAGCTCTCCTCCGCCATGCAATCGAGCATGGACAAGCTCGCGGGGAGCCTTGCGAGCGCGATGTCTGTCGATACCGACAAGATCAAGAGCGCCTTCTCGCTCAACGTGGACGAGACGCAGCTGCGCGAGCTCATGATGAGCATGCTCACCAACAGCAGCGCCACCTACGACGACAACCTGGTCAAGCTGGGCTATGCAGACCTCGAGACGCCCTCCGAGATCGACATCTATCCGGGCGACTTTGAAGACAAGGAGCAGGTCATCAGAATCCTGGACGAGTACAACGCGTCTCAGACCGACGAGGCAAAGAAGATTACATACACGGACCTGGTGGGCACGCTCATGCAGTCCGTCACGCGCATCGTGAACATGATCTCGTACCTGCTTATCGCATTTGTCTCGATCTCGCTGATCGTCTCCTCGATCATGATTGCCGTTATCACCTACATCTCGGTCCTTGAACGCAAGAAGGAGATAGGCATCCTTCGCTCGATCGGCGCCTCGAAGCACAACGTGAGCTCCGTCTTCAACGCGGAGACTGTCATCGAGGGTCTGGTGTCTGGCGTGATGGGAATCGCGATAACGCTGCTGGTGTCGATACCGGTGAACATCTACGTGTTCAACCGCTACGCCGTGTCGAACATTATGCAGCTCTCCTGGCAGCACGCGCTTGTCCTCATTGGCATCAGCGTGCTGCTCACCTTCCTTGCGGGCCTGATTCCCGCCTCGAAGGCGTCGCGCGAGGACCCGGTCGAGGCGCTCAGGAGCGAGTAGGAGGCTCTTGGCTTCTGGATTCCTCTGGGCCAACCCTCCTGGGCTGTTGAGAAGAAATTCGCCATTTTTCAGGCTTTGGGCGACGCTATTTGTCCAGATTTTTCTCAACAGTACCCGGGAGCAAATCTGCCGCTGCTGGATTACCGGCTTCCGGACGCTTGGTGCGGCGTCCGGCGCTGCGCCTGTGCCACGGCCCCTGAATAACCTCGATGTTTACAAGGCAAGAACCCAGCTGCATCTGGAACGTGCCTTGCAGATGGTTGCGAATCCACTGCTCATTCCGACGCCGCTGGCGTGCCCTGGCAAGCAGGCGGGCAGCTACGCGCGGAGACGCAATTTCCTTTGGTGTGCCGACCCACGGAACCCCGTACGTCGAGAGCAGTCTCCACATGTAAACCTTGTCGCATCTCTGGCGTGCCGTGAACCGAAGCACTCTAATGCCCGCCGCGGCAATATGGGATTCTCGCTGACGTTCTGCCACAAGGGCGTCAAGCGTGCTCCCACCAGCAAGCATCTCCATGTTAGTGTACTTCTCGAAGCCGTCGTGTTCTCCGCCAATGAGCTGCCCGTTTGCAAGCCGCCAGGCGAAGTCCAGACGGTATGGATGATCTGGGTTGAGTGGATTGGGAACCTCCACCTGAAGCTCTGGACAAGCAAATCCCAGCTCAAGCATGGTTGCTCGCGAGAGTGACTCGCCGCCGTTCTCGGCGCGGCCATCGGCGTGCAAGGCGCAGACGTACGCCTGCGCGGCACCCCTTACCCCGCTTCCCCTTGACAGGACATACTCAATGAGCTGGTCTTTCTCGACTAGCCCGGCCCGAAGGGCGGAGTCTGCAACAACAAGACCCTCGGAATATGGCATCCAGCGCATGCAATCAAAGACAGTCTGGAGTATTGGCGTCACACGGAGTCCATCGATGGCCGCCACGTTGCTCGCGGAGGTTTCCATTCGTCGAAGGGTGCCCATCCGTCCCGAGTGTCCGTGAGGTCCAACGGCCAGCATCATCCTATCTAGCTGGTAATACGAGACCGAAAGGCCGTGAACGAGAGCGGCGGTTGTCCCGCAGAACACCCATGATGGGTGCTTGTCCTGCAATGCCCTTGCTAGCCAGAGGTGCTGGGCATCGGGCCTAAGCCCCTCCCAGTCTGATGGGCGTGCGTAGACCCTTGGACACACCCGCACAAGGTCTCCGGCGGCTGCCATTCGTGAGGCTACACGTTCGTCCTTCTCCGCATCAGGCGAGAAGAAGGCAAGCCCAGCAGCTGCTCGGTTTACCTGATTCATGAGCCTTGCCCGCGCCGCCTTTGACATGACGTCACCTTCTTTTGCCTCAGGGGCTATCTGTGGCAATCTAGTATCACTCATAACGTGGTTAGAGAGGTAAAACTCGGGTAAGCGGCTTTTGTCTGACGCTGCTGAGAAGGATTTGGACATTTTTCGGACCCTTGAGGCTCTAAAGTGTCGAATTAGTTCTCAACAGCGCCTGGCGTCGACTGGCGAGCGGCGCCGGGCGTCGACTGGCGAGCGGCGCCGGCACCGCCGCGCACAGAGATGGGAGCATACATGAGGTTCGTCTTCGCGTCCGACTCGCTTAAGGGCACCATTAGCTCGGCTCGCGCGGCCGCCATCCTCGAGGAGGAGGCCACGCGCGTGTTCCCCGATGTGACGTGCACCAAGCTCGGCGTTGCCGATGGGGGCGAGGGGACGGTTGACGCCGTGGTGGCCTCCCTTGGCGGCGCCCGCATTGAGGCGACCGTGTCAGATCCACTTGGCAGACCCGTCGAGGCAACCTACGGCATGCTGCCAGGTAACCGTGCCATCATCGAAATGGCGGCAGCCTCCGGGCTCCCGCTGCTCACGCACGCAGAGCGAAACCCCCTGCTTACTAGTACCTATGGCACGGGTCAGCTCGTGCTCCACGCGCTGCGCAACGGTGCCACAGAGGTAACGATTGCCATTGGGGGTAGTGCTACCAACGACGGTGGCATGGGGGCAATGCGCGCGCTGGGCGTGCGCTTTTTGGACTCCGCGAAAGGGGAGCTTGAAGGCACAGGCGCAGATCTTGCCCGCGTAAGCAGCATTGACACCTCTGGTCTCGATCCGCTCGTCTCGCACGCGCGTTTCCGCCTCCTCTGCGATGTCGACAACCCGCTTCTCGGTCCCCGTGGTGCCACGCGCGTCTTTGCGCCGCAGAAGGGTGCCAACCCGCAGCAGATAGAAGAGCTCGAGCATGGCATGGCGTCGTTCGCGCGCGTGCTCGAGCGAACGCTTGGCCACAGCGCAGACCAGCCTGGCGACGGCGCAGCCGGTGGCCTTGGTGCGGCGATACGCCTCTTCCTCGGCGCCACGTCGGTTCCAGGAATCGACTGGGTTCTTGATGTTGTGGGGCTTGACCAGGCACTTCTCGGCGCGGACCTCTGCATCACAGGGGAAGGCCACGCTGACGCGCAGTCGGCGCACGGCAAGGTGGTCTCGGGCGTGGCATCGCGCTGCAAGCGGCTGGGCATGCCCTGCATAGCCATAGTGGGTGGTATGGACCCCGGTGCCCTTGACCTCATGGACCTGGGCGTGGACGCGCTTGTGCCAACGGTTATCGACTGTGGCGACGTGGCTGATGCCCTGGCTCATGCCGAGAGGAACTATCACCTCGCAGCGGCCAGGGTATTCTCGCTTATGGCGCTGGGCAAAGGTCTTCCCGTTACGTAGGCTGCGCGTATCTGGCCTCAATTCTTGGGCGCGACGGGCTTCGCTGCTACTATTATGTATAGAGGTTATCGTGTCAGGGCACGGTGACCCATGTTTCCTACGTCCAAAGGAGCACCCAGTGAGCGATTTCGTAACTTCCAACGACGTCTTTGTTAACCAGCACGCCGAGAGCCGCGACGAGGTGCTGCGCTTCATCTCCCAGAAGGCGGTCGAGCTTGGTGTCACCGACGACGCCGATGCCGTCTACAAGGCCTTCATCGCCCGCGAGGATATGGGCGAGACGGGCATGACCGACGGCTTTGCCGTGCCGCACGCAAAGGACGCCGCCATCAAGAAGGCAGCCGTCATCGTCTTCAAGAACGACCACGCCCTTGACTGGCCTTCCTTCGACGAGAAGCCCGTCGACATTGCCATCTCGCTGCTGGTTCCCGCCGGCGAGGCTGGCACCACGCACATCAAGCTGCTGTCCAAGACCGCCGTCCTGCTCATGAAGGATGACTTCAAGAGCCTCGTTCGTGGCTCCGATGACCCCAAGGTCATTGCCGACGCCATCAACAAGGGCATTGACGATCAGGACTAAGCCAACGGGGCGGGGCTTCCTCGTCTGCACAGCTGTTGATTTCGAGGGCGGCCGCATTTGCGCGCCGCCCTTCTTATGATGAGACAAAGGGAAACTCCCTTTGTCTCATGAGAGGAGTACGGAATGTTCAGGCAGTCGACCGATAAGCGCGTCGCAGTGTTCGTGGCTAACGGACTCGAGGAGATCGAGGGTCTCACAGTGGTGGACCTGCTCTTCCGCGCGGGCATCCCCACAGACACCGTGTCCATCACGCCGGAGCGCACCGTGACCTCTTCGCACCAGGTTACCATCACCTGCGACCGCTCTATTGCGGACGAGGGCTTTTCCTTTGATGACTACGACATGCTCGTGCTCCCTGGCGGTATGCCGGGAACGCTCAACCTCAAGGCGTGCGAGCCCCTCACCGCTGCCGTCAAGGCCTTCGACCAGGTGGGCAAGGGCGTGGCCGCCATCTGCGCCGCACCCTCGATCCTGGCCGAGCTGGGTATTCTCACCAACCGCCCCGCAACCTCGAACCCCAACTTCCAGCACGTGCTGGTGGAGAACGGCGCCATCCTCTCGGAGGAGCCCGCCGTGGTGGACAGCAACGTAATCACCAGCAAGGGCATGGCAACCGCCATCCCGTTTGGCCTCGAGATCGTCCGCTGGTTCCTGGGAGACGCCGCCGTCGAGGACCTCAAGCCCCGAATCGTGCTCGAGCACTAGCGTGGCAGAAGCCCCCGCGGCGCGCGTGCAAGAGCGCCAGTACCTCTGCATAGACCTCAAGAGCTTCTACGCCAGCGTGGAGTGCGTGGAGCGCGGCCTTGACCCGCTCACGACGCGCCTTGTGGTGGCCGACCCCTCACGCACGGAGAAGACCATCTGCCTTGCGGTCTCGCCTGCCATGAAGGCGCTGGGCGTTCGCAACCGCTGCCGCGTCTTCGAGATCCCCCAGAGCATCGACTATGTGATGGTGCCGCCGAGAATGGCGCTCTACATGGAGCGCTCGTGCGACGTCTATGCGGTCTACCTGCGCTGGATTGCCCCGGAAGACATCCACGTCTACTCGATAGACGAGGCCTTCATGGACATCACGGGCTATCTCGACCTCTATGGCTGCACGGCGCACGAGCTTGGCGAGCGCATCCGCGAGGATGTGGTGAAGACCACCGGCATCCCCGCCACCTGCGGGCTTGGTACCAACCTCTACCTGGCAAAGATCGCACTCGACATCACCGCCAAGCACAGCAGGGACTTCTTTGGCGAGCTGGACGAGGAGACATATCGCTCCACGCTCTGGAACCACCGTCCCATCACGGACTTCTGGCGCGTGGGGCCAGGCATTGCCGAGCGCCTTGCAGCCATGGGCATACACACCATGGGACAAGTTGCCACCTATCCAACAGAGCCCCTTTACCGGGAGTTTGGCATCGACGCCGAGATACTCATCGACCACGCCTGGGGCGTGGAGCCCGTGACCATGGCAGACATCAAGGCCTATCGCTCCGGCTCCCATTCCGTCTCGACGGCGCAGGTCCTGGGCTGCAACCGTGACTTTGCCGGTGCGCGCATCATCGCCCGCGAGATGGCAGACTCCCTCGCACTTGACCTTGTCGACCAGCGGCTCGTTGCCAGTGGTGTGAACCTGTACGTGGGATATGACCTCTCGGCCGAGGAGCGCGCGGGCATCCGTGACCGCTCGGATCCCCGCGCGTGGTACCGCGCCGTCGCCTCCGCTGGCGGTACTGAGCGCCTTCTTGTGCCCACCAGCTCGCGCGAGCAGATTATGGCCGCGACCACGCGCATCTTCGATTCCTCCGTCGACCGCTCGCGCCCGGTGCACCGTCTTGGCCTTACGGCCACGGGAGTGCTTCCCGAGGACACTCCCGGCGTCCAGGACAGCCTCTTCGCCACGCCCGAGGCGGATGCCCGGGAGCGGCGTCGGCAGGAGGCCATAAGTGCCGTGAAGCGCAAGTTTGGCAAGAACTCGCTGCTCAAAGGCGTGGACCTTCTTCCCGAGGCAACCACGCGCGAGCGGAACCTGCAGATTGGGGGCCATCGCAGTGGAGAGTAGTGCCGCGGATGGACGCGCCACGCCACCAACGCGCCAGCCCATGCCCCTCTCGGAGCGGGCAAAGATCTTCTCGCCGTTTGACCCGCTCAAGGGATACCGTGCCATGCTCGCCGAGCGCGAACGCCAGCAGGAGGAGGGTACCGCCCACGGGCCAAGGCCGTGGCCTCACCCGGCGCCACCCGCCATACATCGCGGTCCCGGGCATAATGAATCAAACGGTTAATGGCTGGGTGCCGCCGGGATTGGGCGTGTGACATGGCATTTGTTGAGTTCAGGGACGTCTGTAAGACCTACCACATGGGTAGCGTCGAAGTTCATGCGGTCGCTGGCATGTCCTTCGACATCGAGGAGGGCGAGCTTTGCGTGATTGTGGGGCCGTCCGGCGCCGGCAAGACCACTGTCCTCAACATGCTTGGCGGTATGGACTCCTGCACCTCGGGGTCCATCCGGCTCGCGGGCCGCGAGGTCTCGGGGCTCTCGGAGCACGACCTCACGCTCTACCGACGCCACGACATTGGCTTTGTGTTCCAGTTCTACAACCTGGTTCAGAACCTCACCGCGCTCGAGAACGTCGAGCTCGCAAGCCAGATTTGCACGGACCCGCTTCCGGCAGCCGAGGTGCTTGACGAGGTTGGCCTCGCCGAGCGCAAGGACATGTTTCCGGCGCAGCTCTCCGGCGGTGAGCAGCAGCGCGTTGCCATCGCCCGTGCGCTTGCCAAGAATCCCAAGCTCCTGCTCTGCGACGAGCCCACGGGTGCCCTGGACTACGTGACGGGCAAGCAGATTCTGGGGCTTCTCCAGCGCACCTGCCGCGAGCGCGGCCGCACCGTGGCAATCGTGACCCACAACTCGGCCTTCACCCAGATAGCCGACCGCGTGATTCACGTGCGAGAGGGACGCGCCGAAAGCGTCGAGACAAACGAGCACCCGCTCGACGCGGCAGAGGTCGAGTGGTAGGGGTGGCAGCCTCGCCGTTCACAAGGAGCGTGTGGAGGAGCATTCGCGGCTCGATTGGGCGCTTTCTTGCCATCACGGGAATCGTTGCCCTGGGTTGCGGCTTTCTGGCCGGCCTCCAGATGTCCGGGCGCGACATGCGCCTTGCCGCAGACCGATGGTTTGACGGCTGTAACCTCTATGACCTGCGGCTGGTTTCCACGAAGGGCTTCTCGGAGAAGGACGTGGAGCGCGTCTCGTCTACCGAGGGCGTCACAGCGGTGATGCCGTCGAGCTCCACCGACGTGATGGCGCGCGTTGGCAACGAGCAGATGGCCGTGCGTATCACGTCGCTCGACGCGGATGCGGCGCAAGCGGCGACAAGCACGTCTGACGAGACGGTCGAGTCCTCCGACGACTCCTACCTCAACCGCGTGCGCCTGACGGCGGGGCGCTGGCCGCAGTCTGCCGACGAGTGCCTGCTCGATGGTGACGCTGCCACGCCCGGTCTCGAGGTGGGCGACACGGTTAAGGTCCTCTATGGCACGGACGACCTCGACGGCACGCTTTCGGTGCGCACCTTCACCGTGGTGGGGCTCATGAGCTCGCCCAGCTACCCCTACACGGGCACCTTTGGCACTACGACGCTTGGCGACGGGTCAATCAAGCAGGTGGCCTACGTGCTGCCCTCGGCCTTCTCGGACGACTACCCATGGACCACGCTCTATCTGAGCGTCGATGGGGCGGACGCAGCCGTGAGCGGAAGCTCGTCCTACGAAGACGCCATCTCGCCCACAAAGGAGGCTCTCTCCGCACGCCTGGACGGGCTGTCCCAGGCACGTCTCGATGATCTGCGCCAGGATGCCCAGACCAAGGTGGACGACGCGCAAGCCCAGCTCGACCAGGAGCGCGCCGATGCGGAATCGCAGCTGGCGGACGCCAAGTCGCAGCTGGACGACGCGGCGCAGCAGATTGCCTCGGGCGAGGATGAGGTTGCCTCCGGCAGGGCGCAGCTCGAGGATGGCAGGGCGCAGCTCGAGCAGAAGCGCACCGAGGCCGTATCGCAGCTGCAGGACGCCCAGGACCAGATCGATGCCAACCAGGCAACGCTCGACCAGCAGCGCCAGGAGCTCGAGACGAGTACGTCCGCCCTGCTCACGAAGACCGGCACCTCCTCGCTCGACGAGGCGGCCTCCGTGCTTTTTGCCCAGAAGGAGCAGGCCAGTGCAGGTGTCAATGCCCTCGAACAGCAGATTTCCGCGCTGGAGGCGCTGGGTGACGCCGCGGACCCGGCGACACTCGAGGCCCTGCGCGAGCAGCTTTCCGCGGCGCAGGCGTCGCTCGACCAGGTAAACCAGGCACTTGCTGGCGTGGATCAGCTCTCCTCCGCGCAGGCGCAGCTTACGGACGCCCAGTCCCAGCTTGACGCCGCCAAGGCACAGCTCGACCAGCAGCGCGCGAGCGCCGAGGCAGAGCTTGCGGCTGCCCAGGCCACGCTCGACCAGAACGAGGCCCAGCTTGCCCAGGCCGAAGACCAGCTGGCGGACGCCAAGGCAAGCTACGAGGAGGGCCTTGCCAGCTACCAGGAGCAGGAAGCAGACGCCCAGTCGCAGCTCGATGATGCCCAGGCAAAGATCGATGATGCCCAAGCCCAGGTAGACGCGCTCGAAAAGCCCGAGGTCTACCTGCTTGACCGCACGCAGGACGAGGGCATCGAGACCTACATGCAGGACACGCGCCGCATGGACGGCATCGCGAACGTCTTTCCGGTCTTCTTCTTTCTCGTGGCCGCGCTCGTCGCGCTTACCACCATGACCCGCATGGTCGAGGACGACCGCGTCCTTATCGGCACGCTCAAGGCCTTGGGCTACTCCAAGGGCCGCATTGCCTCGCGCTACCTTGTCTATGCGGCCATCGCCAGCGTGGGCGGTGCGATTCTGGGCATCGCCGTGCTCTCACAGGCGCTCCCGGCCATCATCATGGCCTCCTACGGCGTCATCTACGCCGTGCCCGCCATGGCGTGGCCGCTTCCCGTGGATCCCGCGGTGGCGCTTGTGTCAGGTGGCGTGGGCGTGGGCGTGACGCATGTCGCTACCTGGGGCGCCGTGGTCTCGAGCCTGCGCGAGACGCCTGCCCAGCTCATGCTCCCACTGGCACCCAAGCCGGGAAAGAGAATCCTCCTCGAGCGCATCCGGCCGCTCTGGAACAGGCTCTCGTTCTCGTGGAAGGTCACCTGCCGCAACATGTTCCGCTACAAGCGCCGCCTTGCCATGACGGTGGCTGGGGTGGCGGGCTGCACGGCGCTGCTCTTGGTGGGCTTTGGCCTCCACGATGCCATCTGGGACATTATCGACTGCCAGTACGGGCCCATCGTCCACTACGACACCACCGTGGGTCTCAAGGACGGCGCGACCGACGAGGACATGGCTGCCGTGGAGGACATCCTCGCCTCGACCGGCCAGGTGACGCGCGAGGACCGCGTGCAGGAGGTCACCATGCATGCGGGCGCCAGCAGCGGCACCACAGACACGCTGCGCGTGAGCGTGGTTGTCCCGCAGCATGCGTCTACCTTTGTGGGCGCAGTGACGCTGCGGAGCCGCACCACGCACGAGGAGATACCCTTTGACGAAGACTCCGTTGTCATTACCGAGAAGCTCGCGACTCGCCTGGGCATTGGAGTTGGCGACTCCGTGGTGCTCCGCGACGTGGACGACGTGGGCAACGCTACAGGTGAGGGACACGCTCTAACGGTGACCGGCATCTGTGAGAACTACGTGGGGAACTACGTCTACGTGGGGCGCGATGCCTGGGCCAAGGTGGACGCGAGCGAGCCGTCCTTCTCGACCGTCCTGGTGGCAACCACACTTGACGCGGACGGCCGCACCGCGCTTTCCGAGGCGCTCCACGATGAGGGCGCCGTATCGACCGTGGCCTTCTCGTCCGAGACGATCGAGCTCTATCGGTCAATGCTCTCGGTGGTGGATGCGGTCGTCGTCGTACTGGTGGTCTCGGCTGCGGCACTTGCCTTCATCGTGCTCTACAACCTCACGAACATCAACGTTGCCGAGCGTGTGCGCGAGATTGCAAGCCTGCGTGTGCTTGGCTTCACGCGCCGAGAGGTGCACGCCTACATCTTCCGCGAGATAGCCATCACGGCTGCCATCGGCGACGCGGTGGGCCTGCTTCTGGGGACGTGGCTCGAGAACTTTGTGGTCACCACTGCCGAGGTCGACTACGTGATGTTTGGTCGCGCCATCCACGCGACGAGCTACGGCTTTGCGTTTGCCCTCACGATGGGATTCACGCTGCTTGTGATGCTCGCTATGCGGCGCCACCTCGACGCCGTTGACATGGTGGAGAGTCTGAAGAGCGTGGACTAGGCTGGTATCATGGCTTAAGAACATTCCTGCAGGTATGCAGTCCTTTGGAGGGACAATGCCCAGAATCTCCGTGATCGTCCCGGCCTATAACGTGGCCGCCTACCTCGAGCGCTGCCTAGAGAGCCTCAAGGCCCAGCAGCTCGAGGACTGGGAGGCAATCGTCGTGGACGACTGCTCCACGGATGCCTCCGGGGCCATCGCAGACTCCTTTGCGCAGACAGATCCTCGCTTCCGCGCGATTCACCACAGCGAGAACCGCGGCCTCCACCTCGCGCGCAAAACGGGCGTCGAGGCGGCGACGGGGGAGTGGTCATTTCTTCTCGACGGCGATGACGAGCTGGCACCCGAGTTCCTCTCGGAGCTTGACCATGCTACCAAGACCACTGACGCCGACGTCTTCCACGTTGGCATCACTGTGGTGGGCGAGAACGGCGTCACGGACGATGCCGCCCGCTCGTTTGCGGCCTTTGTCAACCGTCCCAGCGGTGTGGCCGAGGGCGCGGATGTCCTGCTCGACATCTTCGACGAGTCGCATGGCCAGCTTGTCGACTGGCGCGCCACGCAGCGCCTCTACAGGACGGACCTCCTGAAGCGCGCGTTTTCTGCCATGACCAGCGAGCGCCTCGAGCGCGCGGAGGATGGCTACGAGGTCTTTGTGGTCTCCGACATGGCGCGTCGCTCTGTGGGGCTTGAGCAGTGCAAGGGCTACATCTACCACTACGGCGTGGGCGTCACGGGCGCAAGCGGCATCTCTGCCGCGCGCTTTGGCGACTTCTGCCGGCAGTTTGGCGCCTGCATCGACGCAACGGCAGACTACGCCGCACGCGAGTCGCGACCCGAGCTCGCCTCATCCCTCATCGGCATGCGTCACAAGATGCTCGAGCTTCTCGCCAACGACCTGCTTGACCGCGTGTCCATGTCCGAGTGGGACCAGGCAGCAGCCCATCTTGCGGACGTGTTTGGACCCGCGGCTGCCGCACGCGAGCTCTGGCGCTTTGTGCGCGATCGCGCCTATCACTTTGTGAGCGCCTGCGAGCTCCCGGCGGAAGACGATCCTCTCCACCAGCTTGTGCCCATGGCCGAGCGTGTGGACGCCGCCGTCGATTCCAAGTCCACTGATCCCGCAGACTTCTCCCGCGTGCGCTTCATGCGTTCGAGGGCAAAGACGCACCTCGCCCAGCTTGAGCAGATCAAGCACGTTGCCGACTTTGACTCGCAGGACATCCGCATCCTCGTGACAACGCACAAGGACGTCGTGGTGCCCAAGAGCGACATGCTCCAGCCCATTCAGGTTGGCCCTGGCAACAGGAACAACCGCTTCTGCTGGGCGCTCCACGACGACGAGGGCGAGAACATCTCGGACAAGAACCCCATGTACTGCGAGCTCACCACGCAGTACTGGGCATGGAAGAACACTACCTCTCCCTACATTGGCTTCTGCCACTACCGCCGCTACTTCAACTTCTCTTCGAGCGTCTATGAGGAGAACCCCTACGGCGAGGTGATGGATGACTTCATCGACGATGACGCCATCAGGCGCTACGGCCTGGACGACGCCACCATCCGTTCCTGCGTCGAGGGCTATGACCTCATTACCACTGGCTTCAAGCGCCTGAAGGACTTTCCCGGTGACTTCTCCACGCCGCGTGAGCACTATGCCGCCGCCCCGGCACTTCACTCCGAGGACCTTGCCCGCTGCGTGGCAATCGTTCGCCGGCTCTTCCCGGACTACGCGCAGGACTTCGAGGCGTTTCTCTCGGGTGACCGATCGTGCTTCTGCAACATGTACATCATGCGCAGGGAGATCTTCTCGTCCTATTGCGACTTCCTCTTCCCCGTGCTGGAGGAGTTCGTGCGCGATACGGACATGTCCACCTACAGCCGCGAGGCGGTGCGCACGCCGGGGCACCTGGCCGAGCGCCTCTTCAACGTGTGGTACCTGCATGCCATGCGCACCGGCGAGGGTGCTGGCTGGAAGACCAAGCAGCTGCAGTGCGTCCACTTCGAGAACCCCGAGCCTGCGCCCACCTTCACCCCGCTCTTCCTTGACCGTGAGTCCGCGGAGGCGCCAAAGACGATCCCTGTGGTCTTCGCCTCCGATGACACCTATGCGCCCGTGCTCACGGTGGCCATCGACTCCATGCTCAGGAACGCTGACCCCAGGCGCTTCTACGATGTGGTGGTGCTCACCAGCAACATCTCCGGTGACCACCAGGCGACCATGCGTGCCTACCTGGGGCGCCATGCCAACGCCCGGATTACCTTCTTTGACGTGTGGCGCATGGTCAAGGGCTACGACCTCGACACCAACAACGAGCACATCTCGGTCGAGACCTACTATCGCTTCCTCGTGCAGGACGTCCTCTCTGCCTACGATAAGGTGCTCTACCTTGACTCCGACCTCGTCGTAGAGGGTGACGTTGCCCAGCTCTATGACACCGAGCTTGGAGACAACCTGGTTGCTGCCACGCGTGACGTGGACTACCTCGCCAACCTCAACCTCCCTGATGGCGACCGCCTGCGCTACACCCGTGGCGTCCTCAAGATGAAGAACCCCTACGACTACTTCCAGGCGGGCGTGCTGGTGCTCAACACCAAGGCCATGCGCATGCTCCACACGGTGCCCGAGTGGCTCAAGGTGTCCCAGCGCACCGACTTCATCTACAACGACCAGGACATCCTGAACTCCGAGTGCGAGGGTAGGGTCACCTACCTCGATGCCTCGTGGAACGTTACGAACGACATCTTCCATAGGGCGACCAAGCTGTATCCCAACGCCCCCGCTGCCGTGTACGACGCGTACCTCGCATCGCGCCGCAATCCCAAGATCGTGCACTTTGCCGGCGCGGCAAAACCCTGGACCCATGGGTGGATTGACCTCTCCGAGCACTTCTGGAGCTATGCGCGCGAGACGCCCTTCTACGAGGCCATCCTTGCGGGGCTTAGCAAGCGCCAGGCCGAGGCGAACGGTGGCGGCGCTCTTGGCAACATTGCGGGTCACGAGCGCGCGGTAAGCGAGAAGAGCCCGCTTCGCCAGGTGATTGACCCCATCGCACCCATTGGCAGCGCCCGTCGCGAGGTGCTGAAGTCGATAGGTCGTGGCATTCGCGGACGCAAGTAGGACGTCTCGCAGATGGTGGAAGCTGCCGCCCGGGACCCGCATGGGGCCTCGGGCGCGTTACTAATTGTGTCAGGGAGAAGAACAGATTGTCGCATATGGCACACGCCCCAAGCCCTGTGCTATCCTGCACCCAATAAACAAAAGCAATCTTGCATACGCTATGCTGTTTATGCATTGTTCTGGGGTGATTGAGGGAATGGAGCGCATAAGGGCCTGCGTCGTGGGGGCAACCGGGTTCGCTGGGGTCGAGGTTTGTCGTATCGTCCTGGGGCATCCCGCCCTGGAGCTCACGATGGCGACGGACCGCAAGGCCGCAGGTACCAGGCTTGCCGACGTGTACCCTGCCTTCGAGGGCGCCTGTGACCTGGTGCTCTCGCTCCCCGAGCCAGAAGCAATCGCCCAGAATGCAGACGTTGCCTTTCTCGCCGTGCCCCACACGGCCTCGCTTGCCATCACGCCTCAGCTGCTTTCGCTGGGCGTCACCGTCATCGATCTCTCTGCGGACTACCGCCTGCATGATGCGGGTGTCTATGAGCAGTGGTACGGCACGCCGCACACAAGCCCCGAGCTTCTCGGCCAGACGGTCTACGGGCTGCCCGAGCTTAACCGTGCAGGTCTTCTCGCGCTGGAGAAGCGCCACGAGAAGGGCGAGGCGGTCCTCGTCGCCGTACCGGGCTGCTATCCCACGGCAACGGCGCTTGCCGCTATTCCCGCACTCGAGGTCGGGCTGACCACGGGTGACCTCGTGATCTCCGACGCCATCTCCGGCGTCTCCGGCGCAGGTCGCACGCCCAACGCGCGTACGCACTTCTGCCACGCAAACGAGTCCGTCGAGGCCTATGGCGTGGCGCATCACCGTCACACGCCCGAGATTGAGCAGACGCTCACGCAGGTTGCCGGCCGCGAGATGAACGTGGTCTTCACGCCGCACTTGGCACCGCTCACCCGCGGGCTTCTCGCCACGGTCTATATGACGGCTGCCGATGGCGTCACCGCAAATGACGTGCAGGACGCCTACGAGCGTCGCTATGCCAACGAGGCGCTTGTCTCAACGCTTCCCGCTGGCCGCATGCCGCAGACCTCCTCGGTTGCGGCAACCGCCCGTGCCCAGGTTGGCGTCGCCCTTGATGACCGACGACGTAGGGTCATCATCGCGTCCTGCGCGATCGACAACCTCGGCAAGGGAGCCGCGGCCCAGGCCATGCAATGCGCGAACCTGGTGCTCGGCCTCCCGGAGACCCAGGGCATTGGAGCCACCGCCCCGCTCATCTAAGCTCATAGCCGAGTCCGTCGACTGGCGCAAGGACCTCCCGCACCGTCCGCCTTGGGCGCGCATGCGGCGCGTCCCCGTCCAGAAGGACCAACCATGACAAGCTACAAGCCCCTCGCCATCCCCACACAGGATGACTCACCTCAGTCGTTTGGCTTCGCCCCCTGCGAGGGTGGCGTTTGCGCCGCCGCTGGCATGCGTGCCGCTGGCATTTCCGCCGGCTTTCGCAAGAACCCCCAGCGCAAGGATATGGCGCTCGTTGTTGCCGACAAGACCAGCGTCTGCGCGGCAACGTTCACGCAGAACCGCTTTTGCGCCGCACCGGTGCAGGTGAGCCGTGCTCGTGCCGCCTCCGGCCACGCCCGCGCCGTGGTGCTCAACTCCGGTAACGCCAACGCAGCAACAGGCGAGCCGGGCCTGCGGTGCGCCGAGAAGGCCTGCGCCCTTGTCGCCCAGGCGCTGGGCTTTGACGAGCAGGACGTGCTTGTTGCCTCGACGGGCGTCATTGGCGTGCAGCTGCCCTTCGAGCCGTACGTGACGGGCGTGCCCGCCATTGTGGATGCGCTGGCGGCAACGCCCGAGGCGGCCCATGACGCCGCCTGCGCCGTCATGACCACCGACACCCACCCCAAGGAGGCTGCCTTTGCGGGTCCCGCGCCCCAGGCGGACGGCGGCTCTGTCACGGTGCACGTTGGTGGCTTTGTGAAGGGCTCCGGCATGATTCAACCCAACATGGCGACCATGCTCTGTGTGCTCTCGACCGATGCGCCGCTCACGCCAGAGGCCGCACACGCCGCGCTCCTCTCGGCTGTGCGCCAGACCTTCAACAAGGTGACGGTGGACTCCGACACCTCCACCAACGACACGTGCATCCTCTTTGCCACGGGCGCTGCCGGGGGAGAAGTCATCGACGAGGCGTCGCCCGCCTTCCCGGCCGTGACTGCGGCCATCAAGGGCGTCTGCACCAACCTTGCGCGTCAGATTGCCGCAGACGGCGAAGGGTCTACCAAGCTCGTCACGGTGGACGTTCTTGGCGCGGCCTCGCAGGCAGATGCCGACAAGGTTGCCTTTGCCATCGCCAACTCGCCGCTGGTCAAGACTGCCATCTTTGGCCATGACGCCAACTGGGGCCGCGTGGCAGCGGCTGCCGGCAAGTGCGGGGTGCCCTTCTCGCAGGAGAACGTGGACATCGACTTCATGGGCGTGCCCGTGCTGCGCGCGGGGCTTCCCGTTCCCATGGACGAGGATGACATGCTGCGACGATTCGAGCAGAGCGAGATAGACATTGCCATCTCGCTCGGTGCTGGGGAGGCCCACTCGCGGGTGTGGACCTGCGACCTCACGCACGACTACGTCAAGATCAACGGGGAGTACCGCACCTAGGGCGCCCTGTGCCCGGCCGCGCACGGCGCGGCTCCACGACCAGACAACCCCAAGGCAGGAGGCACGCATGCAAGGTCGCGAGGAAGGCGAGCTCGAGCTCGCGCAGAGGAAGGCAGAGGTCCTCACCGAGGCGCTCCCGTGGATTAACAAGATGCGCGGGAAGACCGTCGTAGTGAAGTATGGCGGGTCCGCCATGGAGGACCCCAAGCTCATGGTGCAGGTGTTGGGAGACATCGAGCTTCTCAAGCTCATGGGCATGCGTGTGGTGCTCGTGCATGGTGGCGGCAAGGCGATAAGCGCCATGCTTGCGCGCCTCAACATGCCCGTGCAGTTCAAGAACGGCCTGCGCGTCACCGATGAGGACACCATGGAGGCCGTGCAGGAGGTCCTTATCGGCAAGGTCAACCAGCAGCTGGTCTGGGCTTTGAACGAGTACGGCCACAACGCGGTGGGCATCTCGGGCGCGGACGGAAAGACGCTCAAGGCGGTGCCCGTCTCGCCTGAGCTTGGCCGCGTGGGGCACATTCGCGAGGTGAGCCCCGAGCTCATTGAGACGATTCTCGACGACGACTACATCCCCGTGATTGCTTCCGTGGCCTGTGGGCCAGATGGCTTCTTCAACGTGAACGCCGACGAGGCCGCGAGCGCGGTCGCCGAGGCACTCCACGCCGACAAGCTCATCTACCTCACGGATGTCGACGGTCTCTTTGCCGACGTCAACGACAAGGGAAGCCTCATCCGCTCGCTCACCAAGGCCGAGACCAAGAGCATCCTCGCGTCCGGTGAGCTTGCGGGTGGCATGGTACCCAAGGTTCGTTCGATTGTGGAGGCCATGGATCGGGGCGTCTCCGAGGTGGTCATCTTGAACGGCAAGTCCCCCCATTCGCTGCTGCTCGAGATCTTCACCGACGCAGGCGTGGGCACCCTCTTCACACAGGAATAGTGAGACAAAGGGAGTTTCCCTTTGTCTCATCCAGAACAAGGAGAACAACATGGCAGACACCAGCTACGAGAGCGCCAAGGCCCTTGACGATGCCTACGTGATGCACACCTACGGCCGTCTTCCCGTCGAGTTTGTCTCGGGTGCGGGGGCCACGCTCACCGACTCTACTGGCAAGACCTACATCGACTGCCTGGGCGGAATTGGCTCGGTGAGCATGGGCCACTGCAACCCCGTGGTGGCGGCTGCCCTGCGCAAGCAGGTCAACAAGGTCTGGCAGGTGGGCAACTACTACTATGTCGAGAACCGCGGTGAGCTCGCGCAAGACCTCTCCGGGCTCCTCTCGTCCATGTGCGACGAGGAGGGCCATGTGGTTGGGTCCACGGGCTCCATGTGGAAGACGTTCTTTGCCAACTCCGGCGCCGAGGCAAACGAAGGCGCCATCAAGGTGGCAAGGCGCTGGGGCGAGAAGAAGCTTGGCGGTGCCACCGGCATCCTCACGGCGCAGAAGAGTTTCCATGGCCGCACGTTGGCAACGCTTGCCGCAACCGGCCAGGACGTGTTCCACAAGGCGTTTCTCCCCATGCCCGCCGGCTTTGCCGCCGTGCCGTTGAACGACGCGGATGCGCTGGTGGAGGCGCTGGACAACCCGCCGGCGAGCTGCGGCCCCGTGTGCGCGGTGATGCTCGAGTGCGTGCAGGGCGAGGGTGGCGTGTGGCCAGCTAGCTTCGATTACCTGCGGTTTGTTTCTGCCGAGTGCAAGAAGCGCGGAGTGCTTCTCGTGATTGATGAGGTCCAGACCGGGTTCTTCCGCTGCGGGGCACCGTTCTGCTACCAGCTGGCTGGCATCGAGCCGGACGTGGTGAGCCTGGCCAAGGGCATCGCGGACGGCTTCCCCATGGGCGCCGTTGCGGCGAAGGCAGAGGTGGCCGACCTCATGGGGCCTGGCGACCATGGCTCCACCTTTGGCGGAAACGCGCTGGCGGCCGCCGCAGGGCGCGCTACGGTCGAGGCGCTGGTCTCGCAGGGGGTGGGAGAGCACGTCATTGCCTGCGGCGCGCACCTGCGCCAGCGGCTTGAGGCGTTGCCGCACGTGACGGAGGTGCGTGGGCACGGCTTGATGCTCGGCGCGCAGCTGGACGTGCCGGTGGCGACGGAGCTGGTGGACAAGGGCCTTGAGGTTGGTCTCGTCCTCAACCATATTGGCGACTCGATCCTGCGCTTCCTTCCTCCGCTGGTTATCTCCGAGGAGCAGGTGGACGAGGTGGCCGACAAGCTCGCCTCGCTGCTGGCGTAGAGGTGCTGGTGCGGTCGCGTTTCCTTCTCCGCACCGCGACGTCGCGCCGCGTACTAGCCCCGTGCGCCGTGTGCGGAGAAGCGCTACTCCTCCGTTGCCGCCGTGGCGCGCTCGGGGACGCGCAGCATCACCACAAAGCCGATGATGAACAGCGCCACAATGGAGAGCACGCCCAGCGAGCTGTTGCCGGTGGCGGCCGTCATGGTGCCCACGATGAAGGTGCCGAGAATGGCCGCGTACTTGCCAAAGATGTCAAAGAACCCAAAGTACTCGTTGGCGTGGTCCTTGGGGCAGAGCTTGCCAAACTCGGACCTCGAAAGCGCCTGCAGGCCGCCCTGGAAGAGGCCGACCATGATGGCAAGAATCCAGAACTCGACCGCCGTGTGCAGGAAGAACGCAGCAAACAGTGTGATGAAAGTGTAGCCGGCAATGCCCACAAGGATCATCTTGCGCGTACCAAACTTGTGCCCTAGACGGCCATACGCAATGGCCGAGGGGAACGCCACAAACTGCGTGACGAGCAGAGCCAGCACCAGCTGCGTGCCGTCGATGCCAAGGTCGGCGCCGTACGAGGTGGAAAGTTTGATGATGGTGTGCACGCCGTCGATGTAGAAGAAGTACGCAATGATGTAGTTCCTGATGGACGGGTCGCGCCAGATGCGCTTTGCCGTAGCGCCAATGCCACGCACGGCGTTGGCCAGGGCATGCTCCTCGCGAGGCTTGTAGTGGGTCTGCTCAACGTTCTTGAGCATGGGCACCGTAAACGCCACCCACCAGGCTGCTGTAATCACAAAAGAGATCTGCATGGCCGTCTGCAGGCTCATGCCAAAGGGCCTCACCAGCACAAACGCCAGGCAGGCGAGAAACGGCACGCAGCTGCCGATGTAGCCCCACGCATAGCCCTGGCTCGAGACGTCGTCCATGCGGTCATCTGTTGTGGCGTCAACGAGCAGCGCGTCGTAGAACACGAACGACGTGTTGAGCGCCACAGAGGAGATCACGTAAATCACGAGAAAGGCCATTGCGCTGGTGGGGAAGCCCATCGCAACGCAGGCCACGGCGCCCGTTCCCACAGACCCAATGATGAACTTCTTCTTCATGCCCTGCTGATCGGCAACGGAACCCAGGATGGGCATGAGCAGGGCGATGACCAGCGAAGCTACGGTCTCCGCATAGCTCCAGGCCACAAGGGCGGGGCCGTCTGCCAGCGACTTGAAGTAGATGGGAATGACGCTTGTGGCGAGAAGCACCAACGCAGAGTTGCCCACGTCGTACATGACCCAGCTTCTCTCGGCCTTTGTCATCTTGAAAGACATCGCGTTCCTCTCTGTTTGGCTTCGCGTCTCACGCTCATACACTTCAAAACGTTATCGTTTGGATGCCGTCGAAAATCACGGCTTCTGTCAGGATTATGTAATGGCTTGTTCATCTCAGTGCGCACGCGGCGCCGTGCGGATGCGCGGAGGCCGCAGACGCACAACCCCACTGCGTGCGAAACGCCATCGACTGCCGTGCTGCTCGTCTGGCGCTTCTCGGATGGGGCATAATGGCGGAACAGGCGTGTTTGTGCCTTACGCCACCGCACGCCTGTCGGAACCGGAAAGGGGCCACCATGCCAGCCATTCTCACGCACGACTTCTTTGCCCGCGACGTTGCCGATCGCGCGAAGGCAGAGCTGCCCCTGGCGACCCTCGACGAGCGCGATGCCTTCTTGCTGGGAAGCCAAGGTCCGGATCCGCTCTTCTACATTACGATCTACCCGCTCATGGCCAAGTGGGCCAAGGTTGGACACCTGATGCACGACGAGCGCCCCGCGCGGCTCCTTGCCGCCATGCGCGAGGCCGTCGACCGCCTTCCCAAGCGCGAGAAGGATGTGGGCGCGGCGTATCTGGCGGGCTTCTCGTGCCATTGGCTGCTTGACTCGACGGTCCATCCCTTTGTGAACGCCTGGGCATACGACCTCACACACGCAGGCGTGCCCGGACTGGGCCCGGAGTATGACGGCAAGGTCCACATGGAGGTCGAGCGCGACTTGGACGAGGCAGTCCTCTATCGCAAGACCGCAAAGACCATTGCCGAGTGCCGACCGTTTGCAAATACGCTGCACGCCTCGCGCGAGGTGCTTGCCATCATCGACAAGATCTACTTCTACGCGGCGCTTTGGACATACGATAGGCCCATCGACCCCACCACTTTCTCGGTCTCGGTTGGTTGCTACCGCACCATCATGCGCCTGCTGTATGCCACGCGCGACCCGCATCGCAACGCTGTTGCCGCCCTCGAGCGTGCCATAACTGGCTCCCCCTATTCCACCTATGGCGCGCTTTCGCATCGCGTGCGGGCGTCTGCGTCTTCGGAGTTTGACAACTCCGAGCACCGTGCATGGACAAATCCTGCGACAGATGTCGTGAGCAGGGATTCGTTTGAAGACCTGTACGGGCGTGCCCTCGACCGGGCGCCTGCGGTGGCGTCTGCCGTGCTCTCGCGCGACTTTGACGACGATGCCGCGTGTGCGCTCACGGGCAACCTCAACTTCGAGGGGGCGCCTGCTCCCTCGGACGCCCCGCTCGCATAGGCGGTGCCGCTGCATCTTGACGAGCGAGGCCACGCGCCATGTGATGCAGGCGAACAAGAGCAAGAACACCAAGCCCGAGCTGCTGGTCCGGGCGCGGTTGCGTGAGGCGGGCTACACCGGGTACCGCCTGCACTGGAAGAAGGCGCCAGGCAAGCCCGACATCTGCTTTCCCGGCAGACGCGTTGCCATCTTTGTGAATGGCTGCTTCTGGCATCGCTGCCCCCACTGTGCCCTGCCTTTGCCAAAGACAAACGTGGAATTCTGGAAGGCAAAGTTCGAGCGCAACCGGGCGCGCGACTCTCGCGACAATGCGCTGCTGGTACAGGACGGCTGGACCGTTATCGTGGTGTGGGAGTGCATGCTCAAGAAGGAACGCCTCGAGCCCACCATGCAGGAGGTCCTGCGCGAGCTTGATCGGGCGAGCGGGGATGCCCCGCGCGTTCCACACGTGATCGAGATTGGCTCCACCCGCCCCTGGATGCTTCGCCGGGAGCGCCAAAAGCTACGCTCACGGTATGCTTTGCGTTAAACCAGCCGCAGGTCTAAGCTAGTGTCCATGACCAACGACGGGGGGTGCCGCCATGTCGACATACGTCTTCTCTGATGTCCACGGGCATCGTGCGACGCTCGAGCGCGTGCTCGAGCGCGTGTCCCCTGGCGCGGATGACGTCGTGTTCTGCCTGGGAGACATGATTGACCGCGGGCCAGACCCCATTGGCGTCATGCGCGTCACGCGGTCGCTTCCCAACGTGCATGTTCTCAAGGGCAACCACGAGGACCTCATGCTCGACGCGCTTGACCACAAAGACGACGTTGTATCCCAGGCAAACTGGGCCATCAATGGTGGCATGGCCACGCTCTCCGGCCTCGAGGGCGCCTCAGATGACGAGGCGAGCGAGCTTATCGGCTGGGTGCGCAACCTGCCGCTTTCGGCACACGTCGAGGTTGCGGGGCGCCATTACATCATGGCTCACGCAGGCATTCGACCTGGTTGCCAGCTGCCTGCGGACGGTACGTGGAATGATTCCACGCTTGATGCGCTTCTCAGCGAGCAGACCCCCGATGACCTGCTGTGGATTCGCGACGAGTTCTGGTCGGTCCCCACAGGGCTACTCGACGAGAGGGGAGAGGGCCCCATTGTTGTGGCCGGCCACACGCCCACGCCTTACCTGGCATCCATGACCAACGAGTTTGACCGCCCGGTGAGAAACAGTGACGGCATTGCGCAGATGGTGCGTGTGGGAGCATGCGACGCAACGGGCGGTGTGGCCGACCGCTGGGACATCGACTCCGGTGCTGCGGGTGGTGCGGGCTTTGGCCAGGTCACGATGATGCGTTTGGATGACGGCGAGGAGTTCGCGGAGCCCATACGCGATGGCGAGTAACGCAGGCAAAGAGACGTCCACCCCTGCGGGCCAGCTCGTCATTCACCCACTCGATCCAATATTTGATGAGAAGAGCCGTGTGCTGGTGCTGGGGACTATGCCCAGCCCCAAATCACGCGAGGTGCGCTTCTACTACGGCAACCCACAGAACCGCTTCTGGCGCGTGATGGCGGCGCTGTGGCAAGAGGGCGTCCCCGAGACGAACGATGCTCGTCGCGACCTGTGCCTGCGTCACCATGTTGCCCTCTGGGACGTGCTTCAAAGCTGCACCATAGAAGGGGCGAGCGATGCCTCCATTCGTAATCCCGTGTCCAATGACGTGGGTCGGATTCTCTCGTCAGCGCCCATCGCGCGCGTGTTCTGCACGGGAAGCACCGCCACACGGCTTTACCAGCGGCTCGTTGAACCTGCATGCGGCGTCCCATGCACGGGGCTTCCTTCCACGAGCCCGGCAAACGCCCGCATGCGCCTTGATGACCTCGTTGCCGCCTACAAGCCGCTCCGCCGCGCTGCCGACGGGGATTAGCGTTGGACCCCGTGCACCGGAAGGGCTGTTATCGACGCGATTGCGTACGAAACCCCCTCTCCGGCGTCGGTTTCTCGCCGGAAGGCCCGTTTCCGCAGCTCGCTTGAAGCGCCATCGCCTAGCGCCCACGCGGCCACCGTTTCTGCCACAATGGATGCCCGCAAACAACAATCGCAGCGCACACAACGTGGCTGAATCGCAGAGGGGCGACGTGCGATGAGCGTCAGTGAACTCATGGACGAGAAGGACATGGCAGACCTGCTCGTGAGCGTTCCCGCAGAGGGATTGCTCCACGGCGCCGTGTGGGCAGAGCCGCAGGGGCACGGCTGGGTACATCCCTGGCGTTTCGCTAAGAGCCAGCTCAAGGCCATTGGAAGCTGCCGCGCCTGGCACCCGGGCCTCTATCGCGCCATGGCAGCATGCACGGCGGGCGTCACCGTGGAGTTTGAGACAGACTCCTCCTCCATTGTGCTCGAGGCACGCGTGGAGCCGTTCCCGCGTGGCTCGCGCGAGGTGCTCGACGAGGCCGCCGAGTGCGCTTTTGCGCCAGACGGACCCCTTGACGGCTTCTCTTGTGACGTTGACGGGCGCCACCTGCCCTGTGTGCTTCCCGAGGAGAACCGCGACGGCGTGGCGCGCGTGGAGTTCGCGCTCGACGACCCCGACGAGGCGCCCGAGAGCAACCTCCAGCGTCTGCCCGGTATGGGCCGCCATCATCACGTGCGTGTGTGGCTGCCCTGCCTCACGAGCTGCGACCTGCGCCACGTGGTGGGCGACGGCAACGTGATCGAGCCGGTTGCCGCCCGTGACCAGCTGCTGGTGATTGGCGACTCCATCGCCCAGGGCTTTGTTGCCGGCGACCCGGCGCACAACTGGCCGGCGCTTCTCGCCACGCGGCTTGGCATGGACGTGCTCAACCAGGGCATCGGGGGCCAGGTCTTCCTTCCGGGCTCGACCGTTGGTCTGGCAGACGAGGCGTCGCCCGCTGCCGTGGTGGTGGAGCTCGGCGAGAACTACCGCTACGAGCCCTGCCAGGAGATGCGCATCTCGCGTGACATTCGCACGAGCCTCTTCGAGGTTGCCGAGGCGTGGCCTGAGGCGTCTACCTGGACGCTTACGCCCCTCTGGCATCTGGACGAGACGCACCCCACGCACCGGGGCAGCTGCTTTGCCGCCGTGCCCGACCTTATTCGCACCGCGGTTGCCGCTAACTCCGGTATGCACTTGGTCGAGGGCTCGCGCCTCCTGCAGGCAAGTCCCGTCCTCATGGCTGACGGCTACGAGCACCCCAACGCAGATGGCTCCGCGACCATCGCGGAGCGCCTGGCCTACATCATGCGGGCGCTGGAGGAGCCCGCGGAGACCCGACGCGCACGGGCAATCGAGCTGCTCACGGACGGTCCGCGCGAGGCGTTCCCCATCCTCGAGTGCGCGCGCCGCGGGATTGGCGAGGTCCTTGTCGCCGAGAAGGGCGTGTGCCTCCTTGAGGTGCCGCACCACGGGACTTTTGTCTGGGGAACCTCCCGGAAAGCCATGCGCGAGGCGTTCGACGTCTTTGCCTCGCGCGACCTGGTGTGCGTCCTTGGCTCCGCGCCCGTGCACGACGTGCGCCGCGACCTTGGCCTAACCGAGGACGCCCCCTGCAACATGGTTGTCTACGAGAAGAAGGCCCGCCTCGAGGTAGACCCTACGCTCGATATCCGCACGCTCACGCCAGCGTACGCCGAGCTTGTTGCCTCGCACTACTCGCACCCTGAGTACCTGGGGCCCGGCGAGCTGGAGGACATTCTCGCACGCGGGCTCATGCTGGGAGGCTTTGAGGCTGGGCGTCTCTGCGCATTTATCGGCGAGCACCCCGAAGGCGCCATTGGCATGTTGGAGGTCTTTCCCGAGCAGCGCCGGCGTGGGTGGGCAACCGCGCTTGAGTCTGCGAAGATCAACGAGCAGCTCGACCGCGGTCTTGTGCCCTGGGGAGAGGTGTGGCCCGACAATCAGGCCTCCATTGCGCTTCAGGAGAAGCTTGGCCTCACGGTGTACCCGGAGAAGGGAATGCACTTCATGAGCCGGCCGTAGCGGGGAGAAGCCCGCTCGAAAAGTGCCAACGACAAGCGTGTTCGCCTGATACCGGCACACACGTCCTTCACGCAGTGTGCAGAATCAATGATGCTGTTTCCAAGCGTCTAAAATCGGGCAGCAACTTACAGAAAGATTGGTGACGTTCACCGAATTGTCGCGTTGCGACAGTGGTGATCAGGAAGTGACTCATATGACTAGCCTTCATGGACGCGAGCTTGAGGGAGAGTTCCTCTCGACTGCGCTCGAGCTTGCCGGTGACGTTGAGAGCAGGGAGGCCGGGGACCGCTACCTTCTCACCACCCACGCGCTCTACCATGGCGGGCCCGTTTCTTGGGCCATGACGCCCAAGATCTTTGACGGCGAGCAGATTATGATCCTGCGCGATGCCGCCGAGACCATGGGTCGCATCATGGACAAGATCACGGCCGAGTACCTGCGCAACCCCGAGTTTCGCAAGCTCTTCCACTTCTCTCCAGAACTTGAGGAGCTTACACTTGTGCCCACCGGCTACGAGCAGATGATTCCCATCGCGCGCGTGGATGTCTTCTTCAACGAGGAGACGGGCGACTACCAGTTCTGTGAGCTCAACACAGACGGCTCTGCCGGCATGACCTCGACCGTCGAGGTCACCCGTGCCATCCAGGCAACCCAGACCTACCGCAAGTTCGCCGAGAAGCATCCCAACATCACGACGTACGACGTGGTGGGCGAAGCTATCGACGCCATTCGTGATACGTATGTGAGCTGGGCAAACGCCGACCGCTTTGACAGCAACGTGGTTCACCCGTCGCTGTGCATTGTCGACTACACCGAGAGCGCCTCGACCGACGAGCTTGAGGACTTTCTCTGGCGTCTTTCCGACAAGGGCTTCTACGCCCAGTTCTGCGACATTCGCGACCTGCGCATCGAGCACGTGGCTGGCACCGATCTCCTCATGGCGCCCGGTGGTCCCGTCTCCTGCGTGTATCGTCGCGCCGTCACGTCCGAGATTGCCGAGAAGCCCTGCGCTGGCGCCGACGCCCTGGCAGAGGCTGCTCGCCGAGGCCTTGCCTGCGTCATTGGCGGCTACAGGACCTGGCCGTGCGCCACCAAGACCGTCTTTGCGATCATGCGCTCGGATGCGGTAGACGGCATACTCACTCCCGAGGAGCGTGCGTTCATCGACGCACACGTTCCCGAGACGGTGCTGCTTGACGCCGATTCTGATCTCTCGCCCTATGCCGAAAAGGACCGCTGGATCGTGAAGCCTGCGGGCGGCTACAACGCGGTGGGCGTGGTGGCCGGCCTTGACTGCAAGACGCAGGAGGAGTGGGAGAGCGCACTTGCCACCTGCGCAAAGAACGGCGGTGTGGTGCAGGCGTATGCACCGCAGTACCGTACGCCCACCCTGCGTGGCGGCGTGCTCAAGCCTGGTGAGGACCCGCTCGACGCCCCCGAGATGAGCAACATGGAGGGGCTCTTCCTCTTCAACGGGAAGTTCGGCGGCGTCTTTACCCGCTGCGGCATGGACAACGTTATTGGCGAGTGGACGCACCGCCTCAACATGGGCTGCCTCGTCGTGGCATGAGACAAAGGGAGTTTCCCTTTATCTCACGAGGGCGCGTTTCGCACGCGAGCCCGTCGGAAGCCCTCGCTCCGGCGTCATTCCGACGCCTGAAGGCACGTTATCGCAGGAATCACGTACAAAGTTGCTGCTCCGGCGTCAATTTGGCGCCGGAGCAGCATTTTCATGCAGTTGCGTCGGCGAGAGACACCTATGACTCTGGAAATCTGCGACTTAATAGCCGTCGAACGAGAAGCCACTTGCTCCTTACCTGCGGTTTCTCCCATCGACGCACGAGGCTAACTGCTATTAAG
Source organism: uncultured Coriobacteriaceae bacterium (assembly GCA_902773995.1). Lineage (GTDB taxonomy): Bacteria > Actinomycetota > Coriobacteriia > Coriobacteriales > Atopobiaceae > Tractidigestivibacter. Next base: position 51,052 of record CACYGL010000002.1, read on the forward strand.
TCGCAGTTTTCCAAAACGGCCCCGACCTCTATGCGGCATGGCGTTCTCCATGCGGCCCGGCGTCCTTCTCGCCGCTCTAATTACTGTCGCGTGCCCTTGCTAGAATCTGCCTCGATAAACAACTCGCAGGAGGCAGCCATGGAAGTCACCAACAAGCTCGCGCCCCACCTCACGGGGCAGCTCTCGCCCCAGGCGCAACAGGCCATCGCGGACCGTCACGCAAGCGGGGCCCTCTCGCCGTTTGCCACGCCCAACGCTGCCGCGCTTCGCCGCAACAAGACCGAGCGCGACCAGGAGAGCATCCTGCGCCCGGCCTTTGTGCGTGACGCCGAGAAGATCATGCACATGTCCGCGTACAACCGCCTTGCCGGAAAGACCCAGGTCTTCTCGTTTCGTGCGGATGATGACTTGGCCCGCCGCGGCAATCGCGCTTGGCCACGACATAGGCCACACGCCTTTTGGCCACGCAGGCGAGCGCTTCCTAAACGACGTCTACCATGCCCGTACCGGCCGCTTCTTTGCGCACAACGTTCAGAGCGTTCGCGTGCTCGACGTCACCTACGGTAGGAACCTCGCACTCCAAACCCTCGACGGCGTGATTTGCCACAACGGCGAGTTCGAGCAGCAGGTCTTCGAGACAAGCTCTCTTGCCGGTTTCGACGAGTTCGACCGTGGGGTGGAGGAGTGCTGGGAGAAGGGCGGTCCCGCCATTGCGCACTTGCGCCCCATGACGCTTGAGGGCTGCGTGGTTCGCGTCTCGGATATCATCGCCTACGTGGGCAAGGATCGCCAGGACGCCATTCGTGCCGGCCTCTGCACCGAGAAAAGCTTTGACGACGGTCTTGGCGGGGCGTACAACGCCTGGGCGCTTGGCGCCTTTGTTGCTGACGTGGTCGAGAACAGCCTGGGCAAGCCGCGCATCGAGATGAGCGAGGAGGGCTTTGCCGAGATGCGCCGGGCAAAGCGCGAGAACTACGAGAAGATCTATGGCGCCTCGGAGGTCAACGGGGACTTCTCTCGCGGCGTCTCGGAGCTCTTCTCGCTGCTCTATGACCACGAGCTCGAGGCTCTTCGCGCGGGTGACGAGGCCGCCGCCATCTTCCGCCACCACATCGAGCCGCTGGGGCGCCACCTCGCGCCCTATGGCCGCACGTATGACTGGAAGTCGGACCCAGACCTTGCAGTGGTGGACTTCATCTCGTCGATGACGGACGACTACTTCATGGCCACGTGCTCGAGGCTCTTCCCCAAGGCGCGGGAGCTCTTCCCGCGTCGCGGATACTTTGAGGGCATACGTCCGTAGGGCGTGGGCGGCTGCGGGGCTAAAGTCTTCACTACAGTGAAGACAATGCCTGCGGAGAGGCAATAACCTTCACTACAGTGAAGACGCTTGCGCCGCGCGCTCGGCGGCACCGTGCTCGCGTGCGGCGTCGACGAAGGCACTAAAGAGCTGTGGCTGCGTGCGCAGCTTCTCGGGATGCCACTGCACGCCCAAAAAGAAGGTCTTCTCGCTAAACTCCAGACCCTCCGGCGTGCCGTCCTCGGCCCACGCAACAACGTGCCCCTCGGGTGCTTGCTTGCAGATTGCCTCGTGGTGGAGCGAGTTCACCTCGCCCGAGGTGAACCCCAGAATCTTTGCCAGGCGGCTCGTCTCGGCAACGCGTACGTGGTGCACGGGGGTGTCTGGCTGGTCAAGCCTGCTGTGGACGATGGTCTTGGTGGGGTAGTCGCTGATGTCGCGCACAAGCGTGCCGCCTAGGGTCACGTTCATGACCTGCATGCCACGGCAGATGCCCAGCACCGGCACGTCGGCGTCCCAGCATGCGCGCATGAGCGCCCACTCAAAGGCGTCGCGTGCTGCGCAGGTGAGCGAGATCTGCGAGTGGCTCTCTGGCGCGTAGGCGTGACCACCAAACGAGCAGTCCGCAATGTCGCCGCCGCCCGTAAAGAGGATGCCGTCAAGGTGACGCACGATGTCGGGGACCAGGCTGGTTGCGTCAAAGCCAAAGGGGATGGTGTAGGGGAGAGCCACCGGGATGCCACCCGCATCTGCCACCGAAGCGGCGTAGTGGTCATCCGTCATGGTCCAGTTTGGGTTCTCGGGGTCCTCCCGGGGCCTAGACGTGATGCCGATGAGCGGCCTGGTGGCTGCGATTGTCATGTTTCCTCCCCTGTGCAACATTCCGGTGGATACCTTAGCCGACCAGAGGTGGCTCAACCTGTTTGGGTGGCCAATACAGAAAAAACGAACGGGTGGCGCGATTTGGCCCAAGCCGGAGTGGCTCTGGTGCCCGAGAATGACCTGGCGATAAGAAAGGCCGCACGTTGAGAAAGGTGGCACGATGAGAAAGGCGGCACGATGAGAAAGGTCTCGCTGCCACACATTCGGGGCCGAACGTGTGACCCGCGCAGGTCGATACAGATTCGGGCTGCGAATGTGTGGCGGCACGCTACACATTCGGCAACCAGTAGGGTGCCAAATGCCGCTGCCTACGCCCCTGGGCTACAATCGCTTGCATGGACAACCTCTTCACCAACATAGAGCGCTACAAGCGCACGATGAACGCCCCGCTCGCCGCGCGCATGCGTCCTCAGACCCTCGAGGAATACGTGGGCCAGACCGAGGCCGTTGGTCCCGGCAGCTGGCTGCGCACGGCAATCGAGCACGACACGCTTTCCTCGGTGATTCTCTACGGCCCTGCTGGCACGGGAAAGACCACGCTGGCGCGCATCATCGCTAACTCGACGCACGCGGAGTTTGTCGAGGTCTCGGCCGTCACGGGTACCGTGAAGGACCTCCGGCGCGAGATTGAGGCTGCCGAGAGCCGCCTGCTCTCCCTGGGCCGTCGCACAATCCTCTTTGTGGACGAGATACACCGCTTCAACCGCTCGCAGCAGGACGCGCTGCTGCACGCTGTGGAGGACCGCACCGTGGTCCTGGTGGGCGCTACAACCGAGAACCCCTACTTCGAGGTGAACTCTGCGCTGCTCTCGCGCTCGCGCGTGGTGGAGCTCGAGCCACTCGATGACGACTCCATTCGCACCATCGTGCGCCGCGCGGTCACCTCGGAGTACGGCCTCAAGGGCGCCTTCACGCTCGACGATGACGCGCTTGAGGAGATCGTCACCCTTGCCGGCGGCGACGGTCGGGCGTCTCTCACCTCGCTCGAGCTGGCAAGCCAGATGGCCGCGCCGGCCGGTACCGCCACGCCGGAGGAGCCCGTGCGCATCACACGCGCCCACGTGCTCGAGGCCAACCCACGCCACGGCCTGTCGTACGACAAGTCCGGCGACATGCACTACGACATCATCTCCGCCTTCATCAAGTCCATGCGCGGAAGCGACCCTGACGCGGCGCTCTACTGGCTGGCGCGCATGCTCGACGCGGGGGAGGACCCCAAGTTCATCGCGCGGCGCATCTTCATCCTGGCCTCGGAGGACATTGGCAACGCGGATCCGCAGGCGCTTCTCGTTGCCGAGGCGGCGTTCAAGGCAACCGAGGTCATCGGACTTCCGGAGTGCCGCATCAACCTTGCTCAGGCCGTGGAGTACATGGCGCTTGCGCCCAAGTCCAATGCCGCCGAGGCGGGGATTGACGCTGCGCTAAAGGAGGTCCGCGAGGGACCGCGCCGAGAGGTACCCAGCTACCTGCGTGACAGGCATCGTCCCGGATCCGATGAGTACGGCCCCTACCTCTATCCCCACAACTATCCCACTGGCTGGGTGGAGCAGCGCTACCTGCCCGAGGGCCTTGAGCGCGGCGCGTTCTATCACCCCAGTCCCCGCGGCTGGGAGGCCTGGCGCATCGAAGCCACGGCACGTGACCGGGCGGGGCTTCAGCCCAAGCCGGCGGATGCGGGCGAGAATGGCGCCGCAGGTGCTGCCGGCGCGGACGCTGCCGCGAACGGCGCCGATCCCACCAAAAACGACGCTCCCGGCAAGGCGTAGGCGCCGAGAAATACCGCTCGCCGCCTCTCGCACCACCGTTTGGCCCTTCCGTCTGCCGTTTCAGGATGCAGGACACGCCAGAAATTCGACAGGTTAGTACGGTTCCCCTCATTCGAGGCTTCATCGATTTGTAATGACTCTCGAGCAAGGCGCACCGAATACCGATGCGCGGGATGGCCGGGATGGTCCCGGCCAGAGGGGAAGGAACCTAGCATGAAGAAGCAGGTACTGGTTGCGGGTCTGCTTGCCGCAACGCTCTGCATGCCGCTCGCGGCCTGCGGTGGCTCGTCGACCTCGTCTACCAGCTCGTCGTCCTCCACGACCACGAGCAGCACGAGCACGACCTCCAGCTCGTCGAGCGACAGCTCCACCTCCGAGTTTGACGCCAACAAGGCTTATGCCGGCCAGTGGCGCGGCTCCGTCGAGATTACCGGCCAGACCGTCTACGGCACCGCCGGCGGCAGCGAGCAGATGCTCGACGTGAACCTGAACGATGACGGCACCTGCGAGGTCAAGCCCCTCGAGGCTCACGCCGACCTCCTCACCGACACGGGCACCTGGGAGGGCACCGAGGACGAGATCACGCTGCACCTCTCGTCCAAGGACATCACGCTCAAGGTCGTCGACAAGAACACGCTTGAGGGCAACGCTGCCGACTTCGACATCGCCGACTTCGACACCATCAACTTCGACTTCTACGGCTAATGAGACAAAGGGAGTTTCCCTTTGTCTCATGACGGGCCACGCGGGTGGGCGTTGGGAGCGCCCCGCCCGTAGGCCCCAGCTTTACGCGGGAATCGCCACGGCCACATGGCCGTGCGGAGGGAAGGCTGCGGCCCCCTGTGGGAGGGGGACCGCACGACAAGAGGAGAAAGAATGGGAAACAACCTGACGCGCAGGAACTTCCTTGCTGGGTCGGCTGCCGCGGCGGCGCTCGCAGGGCTTGCTGGGTGCTCGACCGGTGGCGATGCCACCGCAACGGACGCAGCAGCCTCACTGCCCTCGGCCGACAAGTACCCCATCGACCCGGACGGCTCGGACGTCCAGGCCAAGTGGACGAGCGAGGAGACCAGGGACGGCTGGACGCGCTACACCAACCCGGACGGCGGGGCCGAGCTGGGCGTGATGGACACCTCGAAGATCATCCAGGTGGACGGCCTCGCGTTCAAGGACATGAACGGCAACGGCAAGCTCGACTTCTACGAGGACTGGCGTCAGAGCGTCGACGACCGTGCGAAGGCACTGGCGGACATGATGAGCGCCGAGGAGATCTTCCCCCTGCTGTGGGCAGGTGCAGCGGCGGCTGGAGGCATGGGCACCGATACGGACGACCTGGGCCTCATCAAGGAAGGCTCGCGTGCTGGCGTCTCGCGCCTCATGTCTGACGCAGACTCCTACGCCACCGACATCGCCTGGATCAACGGGGTTCAGGAGGCCTGTGAACAGGACTCGTACGGCATACCGTACTTCAACTACTCTGACCCCTACTCGCTCTTCAATGTGCCCTCCAGCGCTGGCCTCGCGGCCTGCATGGACAAGGACATCTGGCGCAAGGCTGGCATGTGGCAGGCGCGCGCATGGCGTGCGACCGGCGTTCGCTGCGACCTTGGTCCCCAGATTGACGTGTACTCCAACCCCATCGGATGCCGCCTCAACGGCTCCGTCTCTGAGGACCCTGCGCTGAACCGCGACTTTGCCGCAGCGTTTGGCGGCGGCATGCAGTCCACCTGGGGCGATGACGAGGCGACCGATGACCAAGGCTGGGGCAAGGACTCCTGTGGCGTCATGCTCAAGCACTTCGTGGGCGAGGGCTGCGCAGAGGGCGGTCGTAACGACCACACTGACTCTGGCAAGTGGAGCGTCTTCCCAGGCGGGAACTACAACGCTCACCTCGTCCCGTTCCTGGACGGCGGGATGCACCTCGACTCCAAGACGGATCAGGCGATGGCCATCATGCCCTGCTATGGCATTGACTACGACCCCAACGACCCCGATGGGCTCGGCGAGCACGTGGGCTCTGCGTACAGCAAGCACAACATCAGCATCCTACGCAACGCCGGTTGGGACGGCATGCTCTGCACAGACTGGATGATCCTCGAGCACATCCCCTGGGGCGTCAAGAACCTCTCCGTTGCCGAGCGCTTCGAGAAGCTCATGAGGAATTCCATCAGCCAGCACGGCGGCTCCTTCCAGCCCGACGTCGCCACCGAGGCATACGACCTCATGGTCAAGGACATGGGCGAGGACGAGGCCCTGGCGCAGCTCCGCGAGAACGCCCGCAGGATCTTCAAGGCCGAGATGTTCGTCCAGCTCTTCGAGAATCCCTACTCCGACCGCGAGGCAGCGAAGGCTGTATTTGCCAATGAGAAGGCTACCGAGTTTGGCACTGATGCGGCAGACAAGTGCGTCATCATGCTCAAGAACAGCGGGAATGCAATCTCTAAGGACGGGATTGGCTCATCCGACAAGGTCTACATCCCGCGCAAGTACACCCCTGCGCAGAAGGGCTTCTTCGGTCCCGGCGCTCCCGCAAAAGTCGACCCGTGCTTCGGGGCGGACTTCGCCGACAAGTACTTCACTGTGGTCACGGACGGCGTAGGCGACCCAACGGGAGAGGCTGGAGATGACGGGAACGCGACGTACCAGGCAAGCGACATCCAGAAGCTGAGCGCCGAGGACCTCGCGGATGTGAAGTACGCCATCGTCTACATCGACAGTCCGAATGATGCGTACCAGGGCGTGGAAGGCGGGCAGCAGTTCAACCCCCTGGGCTCACCCGACGATCCCTACGACCCGCCCGTCTGGAAGCCCATTTCCCTGCAGTACCGCCCGTTCACGGCGGATGGCGACTACGTGCGCAAGGAGTCGCTCAACCCCGCTGACGAGTTTGGCAACTACGAGAACCGCTCAGTCTACGGCCAGTCGACCTATGCAACTAACGAAAGCGACCTTGACCTCGTCATCGACGTCAAGAGCCGTCTCCCGAAGGACGCGAAGCTCATCCTGCTCGTCAACGTCAACAGGCCGATGGTGTTCTCCGAGGTGGAGCCCTACGCCGACGCGATTCTCGTCTACTTTAGCGATGTCTACCCCGAGTCCTTCGCGCACGTCATCTCTGGTAAGGTCGAGCCTTCCGGCCTGCTGCCCTACCAGATGCCCAAGGACATGGAGACGGTCTTCACGCAGGACGAGGACGTGCCCCGCGACATGGACTGCTACACCGATGCCGACGGCAACACCTACGACTTCTGCTACGGCCTCAACTGGAGTGGCGTCATCGATGATGACCGCACCAAGACCTACAAGGCCGCGCCTCTCACCAAGCCCGATGCTGAAGTAAAGGCGGACTAGCCCCACCCTCCCTGCTCGACCGCACTCTCCCGGCGGTCGAGCAGGTCCCCCTATGAGACAAAGGGACAGTCCCTTTGTCTCATTCCGGTAGGGACGCGTCACTCTTCCTCCTATATCCCAGCGCGTCCCAGCGACCGGGGCCGGCTCTTTGGCGGCCCCGGTTCGTGTGTCTCGGCGCATCGCTGCGTATTGAATGAGGGTTGCATGTCGCCGGAAGGACACTTTTGGCGGAGAATGTCGACAGAACTCACTCTCCGGCGACATTTTGTCTCCGTAAGGCCAATTTTGGCGAGATTTGCAACATCCGGTGCCCTCCGGCGACGCGCCCCCGCCCCGCGCTGTCCCCCGCCCATCCGCTATGATGTCCCGCGGACAACATTCGCATCACAGGTAGGGATTTAACGCATGAGCAACGGCACCTCCGGGTCCACGGCGCATCGTCGCCGCAGACTCTTCTCCAGTTTTCTCGGCTACTACGCTGGTCAGCTGCACCTCTTCATCGCAGACATTATCTGCGCAATCACTGTCGCGGGCATTGACCTCGCCTGATGCCATAACCTCAGCCCTCCTGTACCTTCTCGTGGGGTTTGTCGTCATGTATGCCGTGCGCTTTGGGTGCCGCTACTTCGTGGCATATTGGGGCCACGTCATGGGCGCGCGCATGGAGAGCCGCATGCGCGAGGACCTCTTCGACGCCTACGAGCGCATGAGCCTCTCGTTCTTTGACCGCAACAAGTCCGGAGACCTCATGAGCCGCCTGGTGAGCGACCTCTTCGACATCTCCGAGGCGGCCCACCACGGCCCGGAGTTCCTGCTCATCGGCTTCATTGAGGTGGTGGGCTCGTTCGTGATCCTCTCGTTTATCAACGTGCCTCTTACCGTCTGCCTGGGCGTTGTTCTCGCCGTCCTCGTTGTCTACAACCTGCGGGCGAACCTCAAGATGAAGGCGGTCTTTCGCGAGAACCGCGTGCGCATCTCCAACGTGAACTCGCGCCTGGAGGACAGTCTTGCCGGCGTCCGTGTGGTCAAGAGCTTTGCCGCCGAGGACGTTGAGCGCGAGAAGTTCCGCGAGAGCAACGAGGCATACCTCGACTCCAAGGTGCGCATGTATCGCGCCATGGGCCGCTACCAGGCAGGCATTGCCGCGCTCATGGGCATCCTCTACACGCTCATCGTGGTGATGGGCGGCTGGCTCATCGCCCAGGGGCAGATGGAGGCCACGGACCTTGCCACCTACGCCCTGTACATCTCGCTCTTTACCACGCCCATCGAGAACATCCTCAACTTTACCGAGACCTTCCAGAAGGCCATCGCCGGCTTCCGTCGCTTCAAGGAAATGGTCGACTCCCAGCCCGAGATTGAGGACGCCCCCGGCGCGCCGGCGCTCAAGGTGACCAAGGGCGCCATCTCGTACCGTGACGTGCACTTTGCGTACGACAACGGGGACGGCGAGGGCCCTGGCGAGAACCCCGAGGTCATCCGTGGCCTTAACCTGGATATTCGCCCCGGCGAGACTATTGCTCTGGTGGGCGCGTCCGGAGGCGGCAAGTCCACCACCTGCGCGCTTCTCCCGCGCTTCTACGACGTGGACTCTGGCTCCATCATCATCGACGGGCAGGACGTGCGCTCGGTCACCCAGCGAAGCCTGCGCGAGGCCATTGGCATTGTCCAGCAGGAGGTCTACCTCTTTGACGGGACCATCGCCGAGAACATTGCCTACGGCAACCCGCGCGCGACCATGGCACAGATAGAGCAGGCTGCCGAGAAGGCCAACATCGCCGAGTTCATCGAGACGCTGCCCGACGGCTACGAGACCCAGGTGGGGGAGAGGGGCACCCGCCTCTCGGGCGGGCAGAAGCAGCGCATTGCCATCGCGCGCGTCTTTCTCAAGGACCCGAAGATCCTCATCCTGGACGAGGCCACCTCTGCCTTGGACAACGAGTCCGAGCACGCGGTGCAGGAGTCGCTCGCCGAGCTTTCGCGCGGGCGCACGACCATCGTGATCGCGCATCGCCTCTCTACCATCAAGGATGCCGACGAAATCGCGACAATCGACGCCGGGCGCGTGGTTGAGCGCGGGACGCATGAGGAACTTCTCGCACGTGGCGGCACCTATGCGCGGTACTACCGCATGCAGTTCGAGGGCACGCGGGCGTAGGGTTGCGCGTGGAGCGGCGGGGCGCGGCGGCGGCGAGCGGCAGTGGCCTTCTCGGCAATGCCGCGTGTTTTCGCCGGTTAGGGAAATTCCGAACGGTTAGGCCCCCCTAAATGGCGAAATGGCGCGGCATTGCAGTAATGCCGCGGATTCCGAACGGTTAAGCCGCCCTAACCGTTCGAGAAATTCCTAAATGGCGAAATGGCGCGGCATTGAAGCGCGGATGACGGCAGCCCGCCTCCCGGCGCCACTCCGGCAACGGTGCCCAGTCCCTCTCCTCCCCAGCTTGTCCAGCCCCCAGAGCCTTTGGCATCCAACAGGTGTCTGGTATGCGACCAAGTTCACCCAAACGGGTAGAATGTCGGCGTACGTGTGGTGCGTCGTGCCCCCAGGCTTTCCCGAGGGACGTCGCAAGAGAAGGGACACAAGATGAGTCCTCTGGACATCGCCCTCGTCGTGCTTGTCATCGTGGCCATCTGGGCTGTGGTCGAGCTCGCGCTCACCATCCGCAAGGCGCGAGCCTCTGTCGACGAGGTCACTACCTCGGCAAACGAGACCATCGCGCAGGTGCAGCCCATCATCGCCAAGGTCGACGGCATGGTCGACGACCTCGATCCCGCCATGAAGCAGGTCAACCCGCTCCTCGTCAAGGCTGGCGAGACCATCGACGGCGCCACCCAGAGCCTCGATAGCCTCAACAGCATTCTGGGCGACGTTTCCACGGTCACGGGCACGGCCTCTGCCGTAACGGATACCGTGAGCAAGGGCGTTGCCGGTGCCGCCGGTGCCGTTGCCGGCGCAGTCTCCAAGCTCGTTGGCAAGGGCGAGGCGCCCCAGGCTCGCCTCGAGGATGCCGCAGGCAAGGATGGCGAGAGGGCCGAGGAGAACCCTGCGCCTGCCCAGCAGCGCGCTACCGCGTACGTGACCTACGCGCCGGTCGAGGCCGAGAAGCCCGCGCCCGCCGCGGAGCCCGCGCCCGCCGTGGACCCCGAGCCCGCCGCAGAGAAGCAGCCCCACAAGCCCAAGCACGCCGCGCCCGTCTCCGCCTCAGAGACCGCGGCAGATGGCGAGGAGAACAATGCCTAGCACCAGTATCGTCAAGCTCAGCGTGCCCGCGGAGGCGCGCTTCGCCCGGGCGGTCCGCATGACCGCCTCCAACCTCGCCGTCTGCTGCGACATGAGCGTGGACGACGTCGAGGACGTGCGTATGGCGGCCGAGGAGGGCTTTGTCTACGCCTGCGCGACCAGGCCCACTACCTGCGACATCGTCTTTGGCCTTGCGCCGGACGGCATGACCGCAGACTTCTCCCTGGGCGACGAGGATCCCGACGAGGCCACTGACCCCTCCGGCGAGCCCCAGCCCATCGACCTTGTCGAGGTGCTTCTTGGCGCCGTGTGCGACGACTTCAGCATCTCGGAGGACGGCCGCACCCTGCACCTCTCCAAGCGAATGGGCGTGCAGAATGCCTAGCGCCAGCACCACGAACGCGCAGGAGACCGCGAACACACCAAACGTCGCAACCCAAGAGACCGAGGAGGCGCGCACTGCGCGCGAGGCCTCTGAGGCGCGTGCCGAGAGGGCCCGCCACCGCTCTCTCCACCGCACGCCAAAGGGCAAGGCGGCCTGGGACAAGGACCGTACGCGCGAGCTCTTCCGCCAGTACAAGGCTACTGGAGATCCCGAGGTCCGCGACCAGCTCATCGTGAGCCACCTCAACCTGGTCCGCTTTCTTGCCTCCAAGTTCAAGAACAGGGGAGAACCCCTGGACGACCTCATCCAGGTGGGCACCATCGGCCTCATCAAGGCCATCGACCGCTTCGACCCGTCTCGAGGCCTTGAGTTCACCACGTATGCCACGCCCACCATCTTGGGAGAGATCAAGCGTCACTTCCGCGATAAGGGCTGGTCGGTCCGTGTGCCCAGGCGTCTGCAGGAGCTCTCGGCCAAGGTCAACCAGGCAAACGACGAGCTCACCAACGAGCTTTCGCGCAGCCCCTCCGTCGAGGAGATCGCCAAGCGCGTGGGCGCGACCGTTGACGACGTCCTCGAGGCCATGGAGTCCTCGAGCGCCTACAGCTCCGTGCCGCTCGAAGGCGGCGGCTCCTCGGATGACGATGACGCACCCTCGGTCATCGACCACTACGCCACCGAGGACGAGAACCTCGCCGCCTCGGACGACCGCATCGTTCTCGAAGATGCCATCAGGGACTTCTCGCCGCGCGAGAAGGACGTCATCCGCATGCGCTTCTTCGAGGGCATGACGCAGGTCGAGATTGCCGAGCGCCTGGGCATCTCGCCCAGAGGGTCTCATGAGCAAGTAGCGGCACCTGCGGCGCCGGGGCTGCGGCTCCGGCGCCGTCTTTGTGTGCAAGGCGGCGCAACTGCCGCCCATACCGTGCCGCCAACGGCCAATGCCCCCACCTTGCTACAATGAGGTGCTTTTCAACGAGGGGAGTTGCCGGTGGGGAACAAGGACGCTGACGAGAAGTACGTCATCTGGCGCAGGCGCCTGGTGGTCGCCTGGGCAATCGTAGGCGTCATTGCGGTCTTCGTCCTTGCGGTGCGGGGCCTCTCGATGATTGGCGCTGCCGTCGAGCTGCTGCTCATGGGTATCATCATCGGCTTCATCTGCAGCCCCATCACCAACGCGCTCGAGGACCGCCGCGTTCCCCGTGCGCTTGCCGCGCTTGTCTCGCTACTTGTGGTGCTGGCGGTTCTCGCCGCCGTCATCGTGGTTCTCGGTGGCACCTTTGTGCAGCAGTCTGTCGAGGTGCTTCGCCAGGTGCCCACCTACGTGCGCAGCGTGCAGGACGCCCTCTCCAGCTTCTGGGAGAGCTACGGCACCTCGGACAACGAGCAGCTGCAGAACATGGTCAACTCTGTTGTCCAGACCGTCTCGTCTGCCGGCAGCTCCATGGCCTCAGACACCGTGCGCCAGCTCTCGAACGGCGCCGTCTCGGGGCTCTTCGACACCGTTGACAACCTCGTGAACTTCTTCCTTGCGCTCATCCTTGCGTACTGGTTTGCCAAGGACTACCCCGTGATCGTGCGCGAGCTTGCCATGATCGCCGGCCCTTCTCGCAAGGACGACATGACGCTGCTTCTTGCCGTCATGAGTCGCTCCATGGGCGGCTACATGCGCGGGCAGCTCATCTGCTCGTTCATCAACGGCATCGCAGTGTGGCTGGGGCTGGCGCTTCTCGGCCACCCCTACGCTGGCCTCATTGCCATCATCACGTTCTTCATGCACTTTGTGCCCGTGATCGGCCCCTTTGTCTCGGCGGCACTCGCCACGCTGCTCGCCCTCTTCGAGAGCCCCTGGCACGCGCTCTGGTCGCTCGTGGTGATGGTGGTCGCGGCCAACGTGACGGACAACGTCATCTCGCCGCTCATCATGCGCTCGGCTGTCAAGATCCATCCTGTCCTCTCCATTGTGGGCATCGTGATTGGCAACTGCCTGGGCGGGATTGTGGGCATGGTCCTCGCCATCCCGCTCACGGCAGCCATCCGCGGCGTCTTTGTCTACTACTTCGAGACGCGCACCAAGCGTCAGCTTGTCTCCGAGGACGGCGCGCTCTTCCAGAGCACACCGCACCAGGACGCCCAGGGCAATGTGGAGGCCGTCTATGACGCCCTGGATGACGAGAAGTTCTTCGAGAGCACGCGCCTTGTGACCTCCTCTGCGTGGTCTCGTGCGCGCAAGGCTACAAATACCGCAAGTAATGACGATGAAAACGCTGTGTACGCGGCCGATATGAGTAAAAATAGGAACGTTGCAACCAACAAGCAGGACGGCGACGACACCAGCCCGGCGGCCAAGGCTCCGGCGTCGTCCACAGACGAGGAGAGACATGAGCGCGTCTGACTACAAGACCATGACCACGGCAGAGATTCGCGAGGACTTCCTCAAGTTCTTCGAGGGCAAGGGCTGCAAGCTCTACCCGTCCTCCTCGCTCGTGCCGGATGATCCGTCGCTGCTTCTTGCCAACGCCGGCATGAACCAGTTCAAGGAGTACTACCAGGGCACCAAGACCATGAAGGAGATTGGCGCCTGCTCCTGCCAGAAGTGCCTGCGCACCAACGACATCGACAACATTGGCGACGCGCGCCACCTCTCGTTCTTCGAGATGCTCGGCAACTTCTCGTTTGGCGGCTACACCAAGGCCAACGCCATCGAGTGGGCCTACGAGTTCATCACGTCGCCCGAGCACCTGGGCCTGCCCAAGGACCGCCTCTACATGACCGTCTTCAAGGACGACGAGGAGGCCATCGAGCTCTGGCACAAGCAGGGCGTCCCCTACGACCACATCTCGCGCCTGGGCGAGGAGGACAACTTCTGGGCCGCCGGCCCCACCGGCCCCTGCGGCCCCTGCTCCGAGATCTACTTTGACCAGGGTCCCGAGTTTGAGGGCGAGAAGCCCGGCGACGACGGTGACCGCTACCTCGAGTTCTGGAACCTCGTCTTCACGCAGTATGACCGCCAGGAGGACGGCTCCATGCCGGAGCTGCCGCACCGCAACATCGACACGGGCATGGGCCTCGAGCGCATCGCGGCCATCATGCAGCACGAGGGCTCCAACTACGAGGGCGACATCCTGCGCTCCCTCATCGGCGTGGGCGAGGGCCTCGCGGGCGTGCGCTACCACGAGTCTCCTACCACCGACAAGAGCCTGCGCATCGTGGCCGACCACTCCCGCGCCGTCACGTTCATGATTGGCGACGGCATCCTGCCCTCCAACGAGGGCCGCGGCTACGTGCTGCGCCGCCTGCTCCGTCGCGCCGTCTACCACGGCCGCCTCATGGGCATCAAGGGCCAGTTCCTCACCACCTACGCACACGAGGTCACGCGCCTTCTCGGTGATACCTACCCCGAGCTCGTTGAGCAGCAGGCGCTGATTGACGGCATCATCAACGCCGAGGAGGAGCGCTTTGGCGCAACCCTCGACAACGGCGAGGAGCAGCTCAAGGCCGAGCTCTCTCGTCTGGGCGAGGGCGAGCCCCTCTCGGGCGAGGTTGCCTTCACCCTGCACGACACCTACGGCTTCCCCATCGACCTCACGCGCGAGATCGCTGGCGCATCCGGCCACTCCGTCGACATGGACGCCTTCGATGCCGCCATGGAGGCCCAGCGCGAGCGTGCCCGCGCTACGGCCAACCGCGATGCCTGGGGCAAGGCAAACAACGTCTGGGTTGCCCTCTCCGATAGCCTTCCCGCGACCGAGTTCGATGGCTACGATCACGACGAGCTCTCCGGCTGCGAGGTTGTGGCCATCGTGCGTGACGGCGAGTCTGTCCAGGAGGCGGCGACGGGCGACCAGGTTGAGCTCGTGCTCGACCGCACACCGTTCTACGGCGAGATGGGCGGCCAGGTGGGCGACACCGGCATCGTGGGTCCTGCGCGCGTCACCAACACGCTGCACCACGAGGGCGGCCTTGTGGGCCACGTGGCCGAGGTCACCGATGGCGCCGTCTCTGTGGGCGATCGCGTGACCGCTGTGGTCGACCACGGCCGCCGCGAGCTCATCCGTCGCAACCACACCGCGACGCACCTGCTCGACGCCGCCCTCAAGAAGGTCCTTGGTGACCACGTGAGCCAGGCCGGCTCGCTTGTGGCCCCCGACCGTCTGCGCTTTGACTTCACGCACTTCGAGGCCATGACAACTGACGAGCTCGAGCGCGTCGAGGGTATGGTCAACGCCGAGATCTTCGCGGCCGAGCCCATCGTGACCGAGGTCATGGGCATCGACGAGGCCAAGGCTTCGGGTGCCGTGGCGCTCTTTGGCGAGAAGTACGGCGAGCGCGTGCGCGTGGTCTCCACGGGCAGCTCTGACAAGCCTTTCTCGCGCGAGCTCTGCGGCGGCACTCACGCCCGCAACACCGCGGACCTTGGCATCTTCAAGATCGTCTCCGAGAGCTCCGTTGGCTCCAACGCCCGACGCATCGAGGCCGTGACCTCGATGGGCGCCATCGAGTACGTGGACGAGAGACTCGCCCTTATGGACCAGGCGGCGGCAACGCTCAAGTGCCGTCCCGCCGACCTCCCCGAGCGCGTCTCCCAGATGCGCGACGAGCTTCGCGAGGCCAAGCGCAACATTGGCGTGGCCAAGGGCTCTGCCTCGGGCGACGTTGTGGCCGCCGCGCTGCGCAACGCCAAGGACCTTGGTGCCTACCGCTGCGTCTTCACCAAGCTCGACGGCATCTCCGGCAAGGACCTGCGCTCCGTCTGGGATTCCATCCGCGATGGCGCCAAGGGCGAGCCCATTGCCTGCGTTGTGGCCTCCACCATGCCCGACGGCAAGGTGGCGCTTCTCGCCGCCGGCACCGAGTCTGCGGTTGCTGCGGGCTTCTCGGCGGGCAACATCATCAAGCAGATTGCCGGCTTTGTGGGCGGCCGTGGCGGCGGCAGGCCCAACATGGCGCAGGCCGGCGGCTCTGACGCCTCTGGTGTCGCCGCTGCCCTGGACGCGGCCAAGGCTGCCCTGGGGGCATAGGTGCGGGCCCTGGCGCTCGATATTGGCGAGACACGCGTCGGCGTGGCGGTGAGCGACCCACAGGGTCGCATCGCCACGCCGGTGTGCGTACTTCCTGCGGCCGAGGTCTTCTCGGTCGCACGCAGCTTCCGCAGGGTGCTCGAGGACTGGGAGCCCGAGGTACTTGTCTGCGGACGCCCGCTTACCATGGCGGGGGAGGAGGGGCCCCAGGCCGCGCGTGTCCGCGCGGTGGCAGAGCACATCTCTGCAGCCACAGGCCTGCCCCTCGAGTTTGAGGATGAGAGGCTCTCTTCAGCGGAGGCCAAGCGCATTTTGCGCGAGCAGGGACTCTCCGAGAAGTCTATGCGCGGCAAGGTAGACATGGTCGCCGCGTCGCTCTTCCTGCAGGCTTGGCTTGATGCTCGGCAGGCGTGACCAACGGTCTGAGAGGCAAACGACATGCCCACGAACAACCAGAACAACGAGAAGCCCCATCGTCGCGCGGCGCACTTCCGCACGCCCGATGCGACTCAGCAGGGAACGGGCAGCACCCCGCGCATTCAGGCGAAGGCTGCCCCGGTTCAGGGCCGTCCCGCGAGTCATGCGGGCGGTTCCTCTCATATGGGCGCGGCACACCATACCGGTACGGCGCAACGCATGAGCTCGCCTGCACCGGGGTCCACTGGTGCCATTGGAGGCACGACGAGCCATCTCTCCGCGCGCACCGCCGCGGCAACCAAGCGCGCCCGGAGCCAGAGCCCGCAGCGGCGAGGCTCCGGTGGCGGCCGCGGCAATGGCCCCAAGGGCATCGCCGTGGTCGTGGCGGTTCTCGCCGGTGTCGCCGCGTTTGTCGCGCTGTTCTTTGTCCTTGTGCTGCCCAGGCTCACTCAGGGCTCCAGCTCCAACGAGCCGCAGGTCGCGGCCGGCCAGGAGGTCGAGGTCACCATCCCCGACGGCTCGAGCACCGCGAGCATCGCCTCTATCCTCCAGCAGGCGGGCGTCATCTCCGATACCTCGAGCTTTGTCCAGGAGGTCCAGAAGCAAAACGCTGAGCAGAAGCTCAAGAGTGGCACGTACTCGCTGCTCACGGGCTCGAGCACAACCAACGTGATAGACCAGCTCGTGGCTGGCCCCAACTCCACGGCTTCTACCCTGCAGGTGCCCGAGGGCTACACGGTGGCGCAGGTGGCCTCGCTTGTGGAGGAGAAGTTTGGCATTTCCTCGAGCGACTTCATCGCCCAGGCAAAGGCATCAAACTACGTGGCCGACTATCCCTTCCTCTCCGAGGCGGCAAACGACTCGCTCGAGGGCTTCCTCTTCCCCAAGACCTATGACTTTGCGGGCCAGACCGTCACGGCGGACTCGATCATCCGCGCTATGCTCAGCCAGTATCAGACCGAGATTGCCACGCTCGACCTCGACACCGCGCGCCAGACGCTCCAGTCGCGCTACGGCACGTCGTTTACCAACTACGACA
Source organism: uncultured Coriobacteriaceae bacterium (assembly GCA_902773995.1). GTDB lineage: Bacteria > Actinomycetota > Coriobacteriia > Coriobacteriales > Atopobiaceae > Tractidigestivibacter. Next base: position 68,454 of record CACYGL010000002.1, read on the forward strand.
TCCTCACCATGGCCTCCATCATCGAGAAGGAAGCCCTGACAGACGATGACCGCTCGCTCATCTCGTCGGTCTTCTACAACCGCATTGCCGCAAGCATGCCGCTTCAGAGCGACGCGACGCTTGCCTACACGCTGGGCCGTGAGGTCACCGCGGACGACCTCACGCAGGACGGCCCCTACAACACCTACACCAACATGGGGCTCACGCCCACGCCCATCTGCAACCCAGGCCTTGCCTCGCTCACGGCTGCCGCCAACCCGCAGGACACGGGCTACTACTACTTCTACATCACAAGCTCGGTGCACGCTTTCTCCGAGACCTACGAGCAGCACCAGCAGGTCATAGCCCAGAACTCCGGGGCGTGAGTGCCATGTCGCTTGGGTCCTTCTCGCCCTTCCGCGCCACGCGCTACGTTTCCTCGGTCGACCTCATCGACGTTGACGCGCTGGCTGCTACCGGCGTGCGCCTGGTGCTTCTCGACCGCGACAACACCTGCATACCCAGGGATACGCACGTGGCGCCGCCTGCCGTCAAGGCGTGGCTCGACCGCCTGCGCGCTGCGGGCATAGCCACGTGCCTGCTCTCGAACAACTTCCACTCGACGGAGGTCGCCGCCTCCGCGTGCGAGCTGGGCTGCCCCGTGGTGGATCACGCCATGAAGCCTGCGCCCTTCTCGGCCTGGGTTGCCATGGCGCGCATGGGCGTGGGTCCCGAGCAGACAGTCATAGTGGGCGACCAGGTCTTTACCGACATCCTTGCCGGCAACCTCGCAGGTGTGCGCACCATCCTGGTGCGTCCGCAGTCGCGCCGCGACCTCTGGTACACGCAGATATTTCGCCTGGGGGAGGCGCTCGTTCTGCGCGGTGTCGAGTTCGAGGGCAAGACCAGCAGTCTGACTGGCCGCAGCGACGGGTGATAGAATCTAGCCCGTCAGGTACGCACGGGAGCAAGGAAGAGCGAGTTTTGGGCGAGGGTTACGTCATCCACGAGGGCTGCGACCACATTTTCTTCGTGGGGTTTCTTGGCGCAGGCAAGTCTACCCTCGCACGCAACCTGGGCAAGCTCTTCTGCCGGCCCTACGTGGACACCGACCAGCTGGTTGAGCGCGCCCTGGGCATGAGTGTGTGTGACGTGTTTGCCTCGCGTGGCGAGGAGGGCTTTCGCGACGAGGAGACCAAGGTCCTGGAGGGCCTTGCCTCTCGTAAGTCGCTGCTTGTGAGCTGTGGCGGGGGAGTGGTCGAGAGGGCCGAGAACTGCGAGCTCATGCACCGCATGGGCGTGGTGGTCTACCTTGACGGGGATCTCTCGGATTCGCTGCGCCAGATGCGGTGTCCGGAACGCCGCCCGGACCTGGGTGACATCTCGCACGCGAAGGCGCTCTTCTGGCACCGTCGCCCGCTCTACCAACAGACGGCCGACATCACCATCGACATTCGAAACAGGACCTTCGAGCAGGTGGCCAGCGAGTCCGGCCAGCTGCTCTGGGAGAGGGGGCTTTTGTGAGCGAGGACACCCAGGTAGCAGATACTGAGAAGGACGCGGAGAAGCCCGAGCTCAAGGACGCCAAGAACGTGGCGCCTACAGCGGATGCGGCACCTGCGGCGGAGGCTGCTGCGGATGCCGAGCCCGCAGACGAGGCCCCGCTGCGCATCCGTGCGAAGCGTCAGTGGGTCAATCTCCGTGGCAACTCCCTCGACGCCCGCGTGGGTGACGACCTCGTGGGTACCATGGGCAACGACCTGCGCGCCTACGTGGGCAAGCCCCGCGCGGCCGTGCTTGCGTCCGTTCCAGAAGCGCCCGCAGACGTTGTTGAGGCAATACGCCGCGACCTTGCCGACGTGGGCTTCCACGTTCACCAGCTCGACCTTCCGTCCGGCCCTGAGGCCTCCTCGACGGCGGCCCTCGAGGCGGTGTACGAGGGACTTGCAGAGACTGGCGCAACCGCTGACGACGTGGCGGTTGCCGTGGGTGGCGTGCGAGCCCTCTCCACGGCGTCGTTTGCCTGCCGCACCTGGTGCGGGGGCCTGACGCTCGCGCAGGTTCCCCTCGACCCCACCACCGCGCTTCTCGCTGGCGTGACCCCGCTCGCGCTGGACCTTCCCGGCGCCGACCAGATGGTCACGCAGGACGGCAGTGCGCGCTATGTCTACTGCGACCTAGACGTGGTTGACGCCACGCGCACCGACGAGGCAGCCCTTCTCGCCCGTGCGCTCTTTGTGACCAGCGCCATGGCAGACTCCGACAAGTCCTTTGGTCGACTCTTCGACCGCGCCAACGACATTGCCGCGCTTGACCGCGCTGCCATCTGCGACCAGATGGTCGATTGCATGAAGAGCCGCGGCAAGGTCATCTCGTCAACCTCGGTGGCCGTGCGCCAGTCCATTGGTTACGGCACCACGTTCGTGCGTGCGCTTCGTCCCTTGGTGGAGGAGGGCGTGCCCTCTTCGACTCTGCTTGCCGAGGCCATGCGCTTCTCGGCGCGCCTTTCCGTGGCGCAGGGCGGCCTTTCGGTCGACGACATGCTCACGCAGGACGAGCTGCTCGACCGCCTGGGCCTGGGCTACGTGGAGTGCGCGGTCGACCCTACGGCTATGGCCGCCGCTCTCAAGGCCGAGCGCTTCCGCCGTTCAAACAAGTTCATGCTGGAGCTCCCGCGCTCGCTTGGCCGCGTGCGCCTCGCTGCCGTCGAGGATGACCAACTTGCCGAGCACACCGCCGCGTGGTGCTCCTCGCGATAGATCGGTTCTACCCGCGCCGCCTGCCTATGTGCGGGCGGCGTCACACGTCACTACTGTCCGCATTGCAAGGGAGAAGAGAGAAACATGGCAGATGCACACGCCTGCGCCGCACGCGTCGAGAGGTTTCGCGCGCTCATGGCCGAGAGGGGCTACGACGCGGTGATTCTTCGCAACAACCCCGACCTGCGCTGGCTCACTGGTGCCGAGCGCACCTTTGACGACGAGGTGGCCCACACCGCCTTCGTGACCGCCGATGGGCTTTGGCTCCACACCGATTCTCGCTACTTTGGCACCTTCCAGAGCCGCCTTGGGGCAGACACCTCCTGGAAGCTTGACATGGACATCGTGACCCCTGCCTGGTGGGCGGCGCAGCGCATCCGCGAGACGCGCTCGCGTGTGGTTGCCGTCGAGGACACCTGCGACCTGGCCTTCTTTGATGCGCTGGGCGAGGAGTGCGCCAAGGCGTCTGTGGCCGTCCTCACGCCGCGCCTTCACGGTGACATCGCCAACCTGCGCATCGTGAAGGATGCCGAGGAGGTCGAGCTCATGCGCCACGCGCAGTCGATCACCGACGCGGCTTTCGAGCACATCTGCGGCTACATCAAGCCCGGCCTCACCGAGCAGCAGGTCCGCGCCGAGCTGGAGGGCTGGATGCTCTCGAACGGTGCCGACTCGCTCTCCTTTGACTCGATCATCGCCTCCGGCCCCAACGGTGCCAACCCCCACGCCCAGCCCGGCGAGCGCGTGATCCAGCGCGGCGACATGATCGTGATGGACTACGGCGCCGGCTACCACGATTACCACTCCGACATGACGCGCACGGTCTGTGTGGGTGAGCCCAGCGATCTTCAGCGCAAGGTCTACGAGGCAACGCGTGCGGCGAACGAGGCCTGTGAGGCAGCTATTCACGCGGGCGTCATTGGCCGCGAGATCCATGAGCTTGCGCACAAGGTCATCTGCGAGGCTGGCTTCCCCGAGTACTGCTTCGTGCACGGCCTTGGCCACGGCGTGGGTCTGGAGATTCACGAGCAGCCTATGTTCAACATGAGGAACGACAAGCCCATCCCCGCTGGCTCGGTGATCACCGTGGAGCCGGGTACGTATCTGCCTGGGCAGTTTGGCGTGCGCGTGGAGGACTTTGGTATCGTCACCGAGAACGGCTACGAGGTCTTCACCCAGTCGCCCCACGAGCTGGTGTGCATCCCCTGCTAGCAGGGGAGCGCTCGCGTTTGCTTGCGCCCTTGGCTCTCCGGTGGTAGTGCGCTGTCGCCGGAGAGCCGTTTTTCTCGCCATATGCAACAAAGACGCCCTTCCGGAGACAAATGTCGCCGGAAGGGCGATTTTGATTCAGACGAGAAACGCTATGGGCCCCTCGGGCGCCAAAATGGCGCGTGGGCGGTAGCTGGTCGAGTCGCTGGCCTTTCTCTATTCTCCGTTCGCGGCACGCAAATCGGTGAACGGCGTTAGGAGAAAATCCTACGTTGACCTTGGGATTCTCGTTATTTTTCTCGCAAGAGACCCAGCGATGGATACCGTTCACCAACTTGTATGAACGACTTTTGCCTTCAGGTCGTAGTATTCAGGCCGGTAAGTAGCTTGACAAACAAAGTTGCTCGACTAAGTCGAATTATCTAAACAACGATATTTCCCACATACGAAAGTCTTCCATGTCCTATAATGTGAAGCCGGTGTGAACGAGGCATGAAGGATGGGAGAAGAAAGCATGAACGCCTCTTCACATTTGACGCGTTATCTGTTGGCGGTACGAGATATGCGTAAGGAGGAAGAATGGTCAGTATCGTTCTAGCCAGCCACGGCAAGTTCGCCGAGGGGATCATGGAATCCGGCCAGATGATCTTTGGGCCGCAGAAGGATGTCGCTGCTGTGACCCTGACCCCCGACATGGGTCCCGATGACCTCAAGGCGAAGCTGAAGGATGCCGTCGCATCGTTCGATGAGCAGGAGCACGTGCTCTTCTTCGTCGACCTTTGGGGCGCCACTCCATTCAACCAGGTCAACGGCCTGCTTGCGAGCGAGGGCCACGAGGACTGGGTCATGGTGACGGGTCTCAACCTGCCCATGCTCATCCAGGCCTACGGTGATCGCATGAGTGAGGAAACCGCGGCTGCCATCGCCAAGGACGTCTTCACCGAGGCCAAGAACGGCATTCGCATCAAGCCCGAGGAGCTCGAGCCCAAGGAGGCTGCTCCCGCAGCTGCCGCAGCGGCTACTGCAGTGCCCGCGGGCGCCATTCCGGAGGGGACGGTCATCGGCGACGGGCACATCAAGATCGTGTTCGCGCGCGTCGACACCCGTCTGCTCCACGGCCAGGTTGCAACCACCTGGACCAAGGCGGCCAACCCCGACCGCATCATTGTCTGCTCCGACGGCGTTGCCTCGGACCAGCTCCGCAAGACCATGATCATCCAGGCGGCCCCTCCAGGAGTCCACGTGCACGTGGTTCCCATCAAGAAGATCTGCGAGATCGCGAAGGACCCCCGCTTTGGCAACACGCATGCCATGCTCCTCTTCGAGACCCCGCAGGACGCCCTCCGCGCCATTGAGGGCGGTGTGCCCGTCAAGAAGCTCAACCTTGGCTCCATGGCTCACTCCGTGGGCAAGGTCGTCGTGACCAACGCCCTCGCCATGGACCAGGACGATGTTGACACCCTCGAGAAGATCAAGTCCAAGGGCGTCGAGTTCGACATCCGCAAGGTCCCGGCCGACAAGGCGGAGTCCTACGACGCCGTCATCAAGAAGGCTAAGGACGAGCTTGCCGCGCAGGCAGCCAACAAGTAGGGATAAGGAGGGGTTATGTCACCAATATCAGTCTTGCTCGTGATTATTGTTGCCTTCCTGGCAGGCATGGAGGGCATCCTCGACGAGTGGGAGTTCCACCAGCCTCTGGTCGCATGCACGCTCATTGGCCTTGTGACCGGTCACCCCACGGAGGGAATCCTCCTGGGCGGCTCGCTTCAGATGATTGCCCTTGGTTGGGCCAACATCGGTGCTGCCGTCGCTCCTGATGCGGCTCTCGCTTCCGTCGCCTCCGCCATCCTGATGGTTATCGCCATCAACGGCGGCTCCGACCCCACCGAGGCCATGACCACCTCCATCGCCGTCGCCGTGCCTCTGTCCGTCGCTGGCCTCTTCCTCACCATGGTCTGCCGCACCATCGCAACGGCTATGGTCCACGGTATGGACAAGTGCGCCGAGAATGACGACATGGCCGGCATCGAGCGTTGGCAGATCGTTGCAATCTGCATGCAGGGTGCCCGTATCGCCATCCCGGCCGCGGCCCTCTGCTTCATCCCCGGCGACGCCGTGACCGCGGCCCTCAACGCTATGCCCGCCTGGCTCTCTGGCGGCATGGCAGTTGGCGGCGGCATGGTCTGCTGCGTGGGCTACGCCATGGTCATCAACATGATGGCCACCAAGGAGGTCTGGCCCTTCTTCGCGCTCGGCTTCGTCCTCGCTGCCATCTCCCAGCTCACCCTTATCGCCCTTGGCGTCATCGGTCTCTCCCTGGCCTTCATCTACCTTGGCCTCAAGGAGTACGCCAAGCAGAACGGCGGCTCCGGTGCCGTGGGCTCTGGCGATCCGCTGGGCGACATCATCGACAACTACTAGGCTTGCAAGGGAGTGTGATTAGCAATGGCAGAAGAGATTCAGGAGAAGGGCATCCACCTTACCAAGCAGGATCGCCTTGCGGTCTTCAACCGTCACCAGTACCTGCAGGGCTCGTGGAACTACGAGCGTATGCAGAACGGCGGCTGGTGCTACTCAATGATCCCTGCGATCAAGAAGCTCTATCCCAACAGGGATGACCAGATCGCGGCCCTGAAGCGTCACCTCGAGTTCTACAACACGCACCCGTACGTCTCCGCCCCCGTCATCGGCGTCACCCTCGCCCTCGAGGAGGGCCGCGCCAACGGCGAGCCCATCGACGACGTCACCATCCAGGGCGTCAAGGTCGGTATGATGGGTCCTCTCGCCGGCGTCGGCGACCCTGTCTTCTGGTACACGGTGCGCCCGCTGCTGGGTGCCCTTGGTGCCTCCCTGGCACTGGGCGGCTCTCCGCTTGGCCCCATCCTGTTCTTCGTGCTCTGGAACGTCATCCGCCTTGCATTCCTCTGGTACACCCAGGAGGCTGGCTACAGGGCCGGTGCCGACATCTCGAAGGACCTCTCGGGCGGCAAGCTCGGCAAGATCACCGAGGGCGCTTCCATCCTTGGTATGTTCGTCATCGGCGCTCTGGTCGAGCGCTGGGTCACCATCAGCTTCAAGCCGGTTGTCTCCACGATCCAGCAGCAGGCTGGTGCCTTCATTGACTGGTCGACCATCACCGGTGACGCCGAGGGCATCAAGAACGCCCTTACGCAGTACTCCGCGCTCGGTGCCAACGGCCTTGACCAGATGAAGGTCACCACCCTCCAGCAGAACCTCGACCGTCTCGCCGATCGTCATCATCCTCGCCCTCTTTGGCGTGGGTATCCTCGGCCGCCTCATCGGGCTGCTCTAGGCTTCTCACCCCGGATTTCCGGGCGTTTGCGCCAACGAGAATGGCGCGCACTGTGGGCCGCACCCTGCTAAGCTGGTGGGGTGCGGCCCCGTTTGATTGGGGTCAAGGCGCGGCGGTTCTTCTCGCCGCAGCCAGCAGTACGGCATCGAGGAGGGTGCTACCACATGGCGCAGTCTCAGAACACGAGGGTCGACTACACGGACCGCGCGACGAACCTCGACGGGCTTACGTCCGGCGGAAACGTGATGCTGGGGGACGTGGCGTTCGAGTATTACAACGAGAAGAACGTCGAGGACTTCATCCAGATTCCCTGGGACGAGGTCGATTACGTCTCGGCGTCGGTCATTGCCAAGAAGACGATTCCCCGTTTTGCCATCTTTGTGAAAGACGGTCGCCACTTCACCTTCTCGACAGGCGACAACAAGGCGTGCCTGCGTGCCATTCGCGAGCATGTGCCCGCCGAGCGTCTCCTTCGCTCGCCTTCGTTCTTCCAGGTCGTCGGTGCCGGGGCCAAGGGCCTGTGGAACAACACCGTCGGCCGCCTGGGGCACTAGCATGACCGGGGCTCGCACCTCTCGAGCGCTCAACGCACAGATTGAGCTTTCGACCCGAGGCAACCTGCTGCAGGGACCGCTTCCTCGGCCCGGTGTCTGGGAGCTGGGCGAGAAGGGCATCGACTTTGTTCCCGAGGATCCCGCGCGCGGCAGGGTTCAGGTGGAGTGGGCGGACGTCGACGAAGTGCGTTGCGACATCGTGCGCGAGCACGTACGCAGCCTCACGGTCGAGACCAATACGGGGGAGCGCCTGGTGATGATTGCGGCAGATTCCCTCGGTGCCCTGCGTGCGATTGCGGCCCATGTGGGGCGTGACCGTCTCGTCGATGTGAACGCCGGGAGGTAGCCCCGCCGGCCCAGATCCGGCGTTCCGGCGGCGCTCTCGCGATGCCGCGGGATCTCGCCAGTTAAGGGCCGCTAAACGTTCGGAGAAGTCCTAACCGGCGAGAATCCGCGGCATTATCTTCGAGGCATCGGGTGTATGTCAGCCGCTTGCCCAAACGTTCGCACCAATGCCCCTTTTTGCACGTTTTTGGAAGACGCCCGGAGCCGGTCGCGCCATCGTGCCAAGGCGTCTATACTGTACCGCCGTACGAAACTGCCCGGTGTGCCCGGGCAAGGGAGAAGGAGACCTTTTCGTGGCTACACTTTCCATCACCGACCTCAAGGCTGGCCTTGGCGTCAACATCAAGGGCAAGGACTGCGTCATTCTCGAGGCCCAGCACGTTAAGCCTGGCAAGGGCAACACCTACGTTCGCACCAAGTACCGTGACATCCGCACCGGTCGCGTGAACGAGGAGAACTTCCAGCAGTCCGCCAAGTTCGAGAGCGTCGACATGCGCACCCGCGAGATGCAGTACCTCTACGACGACGGCACCTCCTTCTGGTTCATGGACACC